>JAIDLO010000003.1 GCA_029050995.1 Eubacterium sp.
TTTCACATAGATTAAAAGATTACAAATATGTTACACTTTTAACTGTTCCAAAGCGAAAGGCAGAAGCCGATCAAATTGTGAGGAAGTTTTTATGAATAATATTTTGAAAAAAATAATCCTTGGTATTATAACGATTGTAATGATTTTTACATTACTCCCGACTGCAGCACTTGCAGCAGAAGAAGATTTTGAACCAAGATTATCAGCACCAACAAGCAGCAATCCATATTATAACAGAACGCTTAATGTTTATGCACAGCAGGGATATGGAATGCCGAACTGCACAGCTTATGCTTACGGAAGAATTTATGAGATAACAGGAGAAGCTCCTCTTATCAAAGCCGGCAATGCAGGAGATTGGTGGTTTATCAACAAAAGAAACGGATATTACGAATACGGCAGTGAACCAAGAGTTGGAGCTATCGCCTGCTGGAGTGGTCATGTTTCCGTTGTTGAAGCCGTAGACGGCAATACCGTTACGATATCCGAATCTCATTGGGGCGGCAGATATTTCAACACAAAGGTATACAGCAATCCAAGCCACAACACCTACCAATACTTTTATGGATATATTTACGCTTCCAATTCTATTTTTGAGGAAGAACCTGTTTACAGCTACACACAGGAGGTTTCAGAATTTGCTGAATGCACACCGAATCCTTTTGCTGAAACAGAATTAACAACAATGGAAAGCGAACCTGTTCTTCTTATGAACAGCCCAATGCTGACAAATGCAGTTGGCTAAACTTAAAATGTATATATACTATTTATAAAGCATATGATTTATTTCATATGCTTTTTCTTTTTATTGCCTAAATAGCACTATTATGAATAAATTGCTAATTTTTTCAAAAAAGTGTTGACAAAACAAAATAATGGATATAATATAAGTACAGCAGTTAGCACTCGAGCGTTAAGAGTGCTAATTTGTAAAAAGGTGGTGAAAAACTTGATAGGAGAACGACAGGCGGCAATATTAAGCATTATTATTGACAGCTATATCAAAACCGGCGAACCTATCGGTTCAAAAACTCTTGCAAGTTTACTGCCTTACAGAATTTCGAGCGCAACGATACGAAACGAAATGGCGTATCTTTCAGAACTTGGATTCTTAGAACAAATGCACACCAGCGGCGGAAGAATACCAAGCAAGGCTTCATACAGATATTATGTGAACAATCTTTTGGTTTCAAAGGAATTAACCGATTACGAAAAAGCATATATTATTGAACGCCTTTCCGTTAATGCAGGCGATCCCGAAAGACTTCTGCATGATGCGGCAACTCTGCTTGCCGATACAACACATTGCGCAGCTTTCTTCAACACAATCAAGGATGAGTTTGACAGCATCCAAGGCGTTGATTTAATTCCGGCAGGAAACGGCAAAGCAATGCTTGTTATGCTGACAGTCGGCGGAAAAATCAAATCCTCCGTTTGCAGGCTTGACTGCCCTGTCGACAGTGATTTCAAATCTATTTTCTATTATCTAATGTCGGAATACTTTATCGGCACACCGCTTACAGATGTTAACATAGGGCTCATTCAAAGCACCGTTCCTGTATTAGGTGCAAGAGCATTTGATATGCTTCCTGTTTTAACAAGCCTTTGTTCCCTTTGCAGAGAGGCTTCCGAAAGCACCTTATATGTTGACGGCGAAACAAATCTGTTTTCGCACGAGGAGCTTGGAAACGGCGTATACAGGCTTTTATCCTTTCTTGCTGCAAAAGACCATTTAAAGCAGATTATGGAAGAATATGCAAAGCACGGCAAAGAAACAGAGCTTTTAATCGGCAATGAAAATTATCATTACGAATTAAAGAATACAACAACGGCACTTGCAAAATTCAATTACAACAACAGCCAGACGGCAGTTTTAGGCATTATAGGCTCAACAAGAATAGATTATGCTTCTATTCTTCCGAGAGTTGAATATATAATGAAAACAGTTAAAGAATTTCTCCAAAAGGGAGGCGTTACATTTGAGTAAAAAAGAAAAAGAAAATCTTGAAGTTGAGGAAGCTGTTCAGGACGAAGCAGTGAAAGATGCTGAAACCGAGAAAGCGGCAGAAGAAAACACAGCAGACAAAGAGCTTGCCGATACAAAGGATCAGCTTTTAAGAACGACTGCTGAGTATGCAAATTTCAGAAAGCGAAGCGAAAAAGAAAAGCAGGATGCTTATGTGTTTGCAAAATCAGAAACAATCAAGGAGCTTTTGCCTGTTATCGACAATCTTGAAAGAGCGCTTGCAAGCGAAAGCGAGGATTACGAAAGCCTTAAAAAAGGCGTTGAATTAACATTCAACAATCTTGTAGCCACACTTGGCAAATTAGGGGTTGAAATCTTCGGAGCACCCGGAGAAGAATTTGATCCGAATCTTCACAATGCGGTTATGCACATTGAAGATGAAAATTATAAAAACGGAGAAATCGTTGATGTATTCCAGAAGGGATATAAAATAAACGATAAAATAATAAGACCAGCTATGGTTAAATCAGCAAATTAACAGGAGGAAATTATCATGGGAAAAATTATTGGTATTGATTTAGGTACAACAAACAGCTGCGTAAGCGTTATTGAGGGCGGCGAGCCGGTTGTTATCGCAAACGCAGAAGGCGCAAGAACAACTCCATCTGTTGTTGCTTTCAGTAAGGACGGCGAAAGAATGGTTGGTAATGTTGCAAAACGCCAGGCAATCACAAACCCGGAAAAAACAATCAGCTCTATCAAAAGACATATGGGCTCAGACTACAAGGTAGACATTGACGGCAAAGCATACACACCACAGGAAATTTCAGCTATCATTCTTCAGAAGCTTAAGGCTGATGCAGAAAGCTATCTTGGCGATACAGTAACAGAAGCAGTTATCACTGTTCCTGCTTACTTCACAGATGCACAAAGACAGGCAACAAAAGATGCAGGTAAAATTGCAGGCCTTGAGGTTAAAAGAATCATCAACGAGCCAACAGCTGCTGCTCTTGCTTTCGGTATAGACAAGGAAGACGATCAGAAGGTTATGGTTTATGACCTTGGCGGCGGTACATTCGATGTATCTATCATTGAAATGGGAGACGGCGTTCAGGAGGTTCTTGCAACAGCAGGTAACAACAGCCTCGGCGGCGACGATTTCGATAAAAAGGTTATGGATTGGATTGTTGACGAATTCAAAAAATCAAACGGCATTGACCTTGCAACAGATAAAATGGCTATGCAGCGTGTTAAGGAAGCTGCTGAAAAGGCAAAGATTGACCTTTCAGGTATGACAACAGCGCAGATTTCACTTCCATTCATTACAGCTGACGCTACAGGCCCTAAGCATCTTGAATTAACGCTTTCAAGAGCACAGTTCAATCAGATGACAGCTGACCTTGTTGAAGCAACAATGGGCCCTGTTCGCCAGGCTATGAAGGACAGCGGACTTTCAATGGGCGAAATTGACAAGGTCCTCCTTGTTGGTGGTTCAACAAGAATTCCTGCAGTTCAGGAAGCTATTCAGAAATTCAGCGGTAAAGAGCCATTCAAGGGTATCAACCCGGATGAATGTGTTGCTATGGGTGCTGCGCTTCAGGGCGGTGTACTCGGCGGAGATGTTAAAGGACTTCTTCTCCTTGATGTTACCCCACTTTCACTTGGTATTGAAACAATGGGCGGTGTAAACACAGTTATCATTGAAAGAAACACAACAATTCCTACTAAGAAATCACAGATTTTCTCTACTGCTGCTGATAACCAGACTTCCGTTGAGGTTCATGTTCTTCAGGGCGAAAGAGAATTTGCAAAAGACAATAAGACCTTAGGTATGTTCCATCTTGACGGCATTCTTCCTGCTCGTCGTGGTGTTCCACAGATTGAGGTTACATTTGATATTGACGCAAACGGTATCGTTCATGTATCCGCAAAGGATTTAGGCACAGGTAAAGAGCAGAACATCAGCATTACAGCATCTTCAAATATGAGCAAAGAGGATATCGAAAAGGCTGTTAAAGAGGCTGAGCAGTTTGCTGACGAGGATAAGAAGAAGAGAGAAGCTGTTGATCTTAAGAACGGCGCTGAACAGATGGTTTACCAGACAGAAACACTCCTTTCCGAGAACGGAGATAAGTTCAGTGCAGACGACAAGAGCGCGCTTGAAACAAAGACAGAAGCATTAAAAGAAGCTCTTAAGGGCGATGATCTTGATGCAATCAAAGCAGTTCAGGAAGATCTTCAGACTAAGTTCTACGAAGTATCTCAGAAGCTTTATCAGGCAGCGCAGGCTGCACAGGGTGCAGACCCAACAGCTCAGCAGGCTCCTAACGGCGGCGCTGATTACACAGATGCTGACTACACAGAGGTTGAAGATAACTAATCAAGAATAAACAACAAAGGTATCCCGTTCTTTACTGCACGGGATACCGCTTTAAAATAACTTACTTACGGAGGCAATTATGCCCGAAGATAAAAGAGATTATTATGAGGTACTTGGCGTTCAGAAAGGTGCCTCTTCGGACGAGATAAAAAAAGCATACAGAAAAACGGCGAAGAAATATCATCCCGATCTGAATCCAAACGACAAGGTTGCAGAAGAAAAATTCAAGGAATGCAACGAGGCTTACGAGGTGCTTTCCGATCCCGATAAAAAAGCAAGATACGATCAATTCGGCTTTGCAGGCGTTGATCCGAACTATGGTGCAGGTCAGGGCGGCGGCTTTGGCGGTGGTTTCGGCTTTGACGGAGATATTGACCTTGGCGATATTTTCTCATCCTTTTTCGGCGGCGGAGGCGGTTTTGGCGGCTTCGGCGGTTCAAACAATCCAAACGCACCAAGAAAAGGCAGAGATATTCAGATTCAACTTACGCTTACATTTGAAGAAGCAGCAAAGGGCTGCAAGAAAACCGTTGATGTGCCGAGAGTTGAAAACTGCAGTGAATGCGGCGGCACAGGTGCGGCAAAGGGTACATCTCCAAAAACCTGTCAGCATTGCGGCGGCAGAGGTGTTATCAATGTTCAGAGCAGAACGGCATTCGGCATTATGAACACACAGCGTGCCTGCCCGGATTGTAACGGTACAGGTAAAATCATTGAAAAGCCTTGTCAGAAATGTGCAGGCAAAGGAAAGGTTCGCCGCAAAAACAAAATTGAAGTGAATATCCCAGCCGGAATTGACAGCAATCAGATTGTAAATATGCGCGGTATGGGCGACACAGGCTCTAACGGAGGCCCTGCCGGCGATTTGAAAATCATTGTCAACATTAAGCCGCATAAGTATTTTGAACGAGACGGCTTTAATGTTTGGTTTACACAGCATGTTTCATTTGTTGAGGCAACACTTGGCGCAGAGCTTCAGGTTCCTACACTTGACGGTGCGGTAAAATACAATATGCCTGCGGGAACGCAGCCGGGCGAGGTGTTCAAGCTTAAAAACAAGGGTATTGACCGACTCAATTCCTTTGGCAAGGGCGATGAATTCGTTAGAATTGTTGTAGATATTCCAAAGAATATTACAAACGAGCAAAAAGAGCTTCTGAAACAATTTGATGCTGGCAATGCAAATATAAATACTGACAAAGATAAAGAAGGTTTCTTTGACAAATTCAAGAAAAAATGATATATATAAGGGTAGCATAAAAGCTACCCTTGATTTTTTTATGTTAGGAATAAAACTATGTTCAAAGCACTATCTCATTTCAGGACAATAACAAAGCACAGACATTGCGTTATAAGGCACTGCATAAAAGCAGGAATTCCCTTTCAGGGATTAAAACACGATTTGTCGAAATACTCCCCTACCGAATTCATTCCGGGCGCAAAATATTATCTCGGAACAAGATCGCCGAATGAAATGGAGCGACACGAAAAAGGATATTCTGCTGCATGGCTTCATCACAAAGGCAGAAACAAGCATCATTATGAATATTGGACAGATTACAACATAAACACAAAAAAAATGGAGCCTGTTAAAATGCCGACAAAATATCTTAAAGAAATGTTTTGTGACCGAGTTGCCGCAAGCAAAATCTATCAAGGCAAGGATTACACAGAGGCACATCCGCTTCAATATTTTGAAAACGGAAAAACAAGAAACAATCTTCATCCCGATACTGCGGCAGAGCTTGAAAAGCTGCTTACCATGCTTAAAGAGAAGGGCGAAGCTGAAACCTTTAAATATCTTAAAAATTTAGAATCGTATTAACATATAAAAATTAAGGCTTACTTACCATTTGGTAAATAAGCCTTTTTGTTTTATTCAAATCTCTGTTCCGGCATAAGCTATTCCTCCATACCGAATAATTTTCTAAAATTACTCTACAGTTACACTTCCGTTATGATTTGCAGAGGTAAGTGCAATCCAGCTTTTGCCCGGATTTAATTTCAAATCTTTTCCATTTTTATCTTTAAAGGAAAGAATGCCGTTATCTACGCTCCAGGTAAAATCAACAGCTGTTCCGCAAGAAATCAATTTGCCATTTCCGCTTGTTAAGCTGTAGTTAAGATAGGTTTCCGTGCGTCCTGCACCTTTATAATTATTCTTATCAATATAGGTTGAATCTGCATACATTACGATAAGATTGGTAAAGCTTACAGGTGTAGCATAATCAGCCTGGTTTGTATAAACCTTACTCTCGCTGTTGTAAGCTAAAGTATGTGATCTTGTTCTGGATGAAAATTTAACAGTAACATTTTTGCACGGTACATCCGATACAGGGCTAACCTCTTCTTTAAAGTTTAATTTTGAGAAGGAGCTTTCATCCAAATCTGTTCGATAATTCTTCTTTTCAACTGCTGCAAGCAGATTTTCGCCAATCAGAACAGCATTATGCGGGCTAACCTTATCTGATGTTCTTCTGAAGCAGGAGGATACTGTCATACCATCTATATCATCAACACCCTCCTGTTTGATTGTTTCATAGCCGCCGACATAGCTGCCCTTGCTGTGGCTGCCGCCGAAATGAACATAAACAGAATCAAAAAGCTTTGCAAACTTAACAAAGCTTGGTCTTGCAGAACGCGTTGGACCGATTTGATCGGGAAGATTTTTCATATCCGCAAAGAACCAGAGCATACGGCTTTCTCCGCCTTCAACCTCGCCTTCAACAACAAGGTCTGCCTTGCTCATATTATACTGCGGTCTTGCTCCCGAAGCATTATCAATAACAACGGAAACAGGTCTTTTACCAATAGCCGCTTCATTATAGTCTGCTTCGCCGGTAAGCGGATTTGTTATAATTACAGGAGCTTCCGTAGTCGTCGTTGTTGTTTGACTGCTTGTCTCTGTTGGCTCTTCGCCTTTATTATGGAAGAAGCCGAAATAAACGCCGCAAACAATAGCAATAACAGCTACAACAGCAGCAACAGCAATAATTATGGTTTTATTCTTGTTCTTGCTGTTTTTTGATTGATTATTTCTTTCTTCTTCATCATTCAGTGCATTGATTTCTGCTGCGTCAAAAAATTCCTCAGCAAAATCGTTTTGTTCAAATTCATTATCTTTATTACTCATATTTATATTCTCCTTTTCTGCAATAATTTTATCATATTCTATACATAATTTCTACATATTTTTTAATATTTGATTTAATATTTAATTTGTAGTAAAATAAAAGCAATAAATCTAAGGAAGTGTATTTTATGGCAAAAAGCATACCTGTTATCATTACAAATACAAACATTCTTGTTTATGACAAAAACGCGGAAGAATTCAAGGCATTTTCCCTGCCGGGCATTTCAAGCCAGCCAAATATTCCCTTTTATCACGCTTTTGCAAAAAAAATTGCCGAAAGCCAGCATTATTTCAAAGCATTCATTAAAAATATTTATCCCAACAAAACATCTAAAAATATTCTTGCCATAGTTGTACCTGATGATACAAGCACGCTTGAAAGTATTTTCATTAACGAATTCTTTTTGAATTCGGGCGCATGCAAGGCTGTTGCGCAGATTACAATGGGGCAGGCTCTTCAAAAGGATATATCAGCGTATATTTCTATTTCAAAATCAAGCCGTAATATCGTTTTGCAATATATTAAAAACAACGAGGTTCAGGCATGCCGCTATTATGATTGCAATCATTATGATTCAAAACAAATCATTGAAGATTCCAAAAGGCTTCATATTGATATTGAATATGAAAACACACCTGTTTTCGTTAATAATTTTAATCTGAATATGGATGACTTTTTCGATATGGGAGAGGTTATAACACCCAAAAACTTTATGGATAAAATTTCTGTTATTGATGTTGAAAAAATCTGATATTTGATAGTATAAACAAATCACCTTTGCTTAAAATAGGAGCGAGGTGATTTTTTATGAAGAAGAACAACAAAGAGCATAAAAAAGAAATGAAAAGCGGCAAAAAAATCATAGACCTGACATCTTACATCAATCCGGAAGAAATTTTAAGCGATGTTAACGGCAGCTATACAGGTATTACAGCAGACACATTTTTTAACGGAGAATATGAGGATCCTGTTCAGGATGCAGACGATTTATAAAAAAGAAAAGCTCTCAGCTTTGGCTGAGAGCTTAATTATTTTTCTTTTATGCACGAGCAACCATTTCGCCGTACTTTTCCTTACTTTCCTTAATAAACTGTTCAACCTGTGCAGCAGACGGCATTGCATCTGAGCAGCTATGTGCAGAAATAAGGATAGAAGCAGAGGCAGAGCCGAATTCAAGACAATCAATGATTTCCTTGCCCTGAAGAAGACTGTAAAGGAAGGAAGAACCGTAGCCGTCTCCGCCGCCGAAGCCCTTGAGCTTAACTGCCGGGAATGGCTTGATTGTATAGAACTTTCCGTCATTCGTATAAGCAGTTGAGCCTTCCTTGCCGTGCTTAATTACACAGATAGTAGCACCGAAGGACTGCCAGTATTTAGCAGATTCCGGATCAGAGGATTTAACACCAACGATACCCTCTGTTAAATCAAATTCTTCACGAGAGCCCATAATGATATCTGCATTCTGCGCAACAAGGCTGTAATAAACAGCAATTTCATCCATAGACTTCCATGTGTATTCACGATAATCAATATCAAAAATGATTCTTACATTGTTCTTTTTTGCAAGCATCATAGCTTTAAGGCAAGCTTCTCTGCTTGGGCTTTGCGCAAGAGCAGTACCGCTGATTACGATAGCCTTTGCAGAAGCGATATATTCCTCATCAACATCAGCAGGCTCAAGGCAGAAATCTGCAACCTGGTCACGATACATTAAAATGGAAGATTTTTCCTTAGAAAGAATTTCAGTAAAGGTTAAGCCAAGCTTTTCGCCGTTTTTAGCACGCGTGATATGGCTTGTATCAATGCCCTCTTTATCAAAATAATTTGTTACGAAATCGCCGAACTGGTCATCAGAAACACATCCGATAAAACCAACCTTGCAGCCAAGACGAGCAAGACCTACAGCAATATTGGCAGGAGAGCCGCCAACATATTTATTGAAATTTGAGGATTCCGAAAGCGGCATATACATATCCGTTGGATTGAAATCAATCGCAATTCTGCCAATCGGGATAAAATCAATAGGTTTTGAGCTGTCAAATTCTACATACTTCATTTTAAAGTACCTCCGCTTTATTATCTGAACCGAAAATTAATATATGGCGCTTTGCATTTTCGTAAGCTCCATTAACTTCAGCTGCCTGCAAATCGTAGTATCCGTTAATACTATTCTCATTATAACAATCATGAACTGTTTTTTCAACCATATCAAAGGTTGCAGTTGCAATATTTATTTTCTTTATGCCTGTTTTTGAGCATTTAACAAAATCGTCAGGACTGATTCCTGTTCCGCCATGAAGAACGAGCGGTGCATCCACTGCTTTTTCACATTCTTCAAGAATATCAAATCGAAGCTTTGGCGTTGATTTATAATTTCCGTGTGCATTACCGATTGCAATTGCAAGTGCATCAACACCTGTTTCCTCTGCAAAGCGAACAGCATCCTCCGGCTTTGTACAATTAATTGCAATATCTTCGCTTCCGTCTTCCGAACCGCCGACACATCCGATTTCAGCTTCAACAGCTGCATCATACTGCTCAGCAAGCGCAATAATTTTTTTCGTTTCTGCAATATTTTCCTCAAGCGGAAGATGGCTTCCGTCAAACATGACAGAGGTAAAGCCTAATTCCAGAGCCTGAGAAATCTTCTCCGTTGTCTTTCCGTGATCAAAATGAACAGCAACAGGCGTATCTGCTGCTTCAGCAGCGGCAACCATAAGCGGACCGATAACCTCAAGCGGAGATTGCTTTAATCTTACCTCAGCAATCTGAAGAATAACGGGCGCATTCAGCTTCTTTGCAGCCTTGAGGACACCAAGCACCATTTCCATATTTGCAACGGAAAAAGAGCCGACTGCATAATTGCCCTCCTGCGCATCATGCAATAAATCGCGCATATTAACAAGCATATTTTTTCCCTTCTTACTTTAAAAAAACTAATGCGAGCTGATCTGTAAGCCGAGTTCTGTCTTGGGCAATTATCTATCTCGATGCGCCATTGCTGACGCACTCCAGCCACATTTCGGAATTATGTGTCGAGCAAACAACCTTCCCTTCTGTGTTGCAGCGGATAGGGTTTACATGGCAGCGGGTGTCTCCATCCGCTCGGTGAGCTCTTACCTCGCCTTTCCATCCTTACCGCAAAAGCGGCGGTTTATTTCTGTTGCACTTTCCCTAAGGTCACCCTCGGCGGCCGTTAGCCGTTATCCTGCTCTGTGCTGCTCGGACTTTCCTCACAGCATATTAAAAATATGCTGCGCAATTGCCTAATCAACTCGCTTAATATATTTTAAAATATTAGGTAAAAACTGTCAATATTTTTTTAACAGTTCGTTAAGATTAAATTAAAATGAAACTTTTGATTGAAAAAAATAAAAATATATAGTAATATCAATAAAAAGCTTCATTTCATCAGAGGTGTTTTAATGGATTTTAATGATAAGCGTTTCGGCGGACAAGAAAATGATAAGGACAGAACGGTTCCGCCTGAAGAAAACTACTATGCAAATCGCGGTTTTGATTTAGATAAGTACAAGCAAAACAGTTCTTACGGCAGAGAAGATTATCCGTTTAATTCCCGAAACAGTTATAATTTTAATACACGCGGCGAAGAGCACTATCAAAACAGAGAGCAGTCACCAAGCGAAGAATTTTTTAAAAATTTCAATTCTGCATTTTCGGATGAACGCAGAAATGAACAGCGCAATACATATGCGAATAGCTTTGACAGAGAAATTTCTCCGCCCGATAGCTATTATAATCGTTTTGATAATCGGGACAGGCGTGTTTCTCCCGAAAGCACCTACAGCAGCTATGACAGAAGACAAGCTGTTGACGCTTTCAGCCAGACAAGAAATCGGGACAGAGACAGCAGATATAACGATACAGACAGAAGAAGCAGATACAACGATATTGATAGAAGAGATAGATATAGCGAAAGAGACAGACGCGTCGACCCAAACGATATTCCACCGCAAAAAAAGAAAAAGCGTAAAAAGAACAAGCTTAAACCTGTTATCGTCGCACTTTCTGCTTTACTTGCAATCGTAATTATTCTTACCGCAACAGGATTGACAGCACTTGTTAGAATTAATTACAACGAAAAAGCCGAAAACAAATATGTCAATAGCGAGAATTTAAAATCATCACCGGAGGTTACAAACATATTGCTTCTTGGTGTTGATGCAAGAGCAACGGAAGAAAGCAACACCAGCAGATCAGATACAATGATGCTTGTTTCGATAGACTCGGTACACAATTGTATTAAAATGGTTTCTTTTTTAAGGGACAGCTGGGTTTATATCCCCTGCAATGATGCATGGCAAAGGCTTAACGCTGCATGCTCATCCGGCGGATACAGCGCTGTTTGCGATACGATTGAGTATAATTTCGGCATCAAAATAGACGGCTATGTTGTTGCTGATTTTGAAATGTTCAAGGTTATGATTGACCGCCTTGGCGGCGTTAAAATTGAGGTTTCCGAAAAAGAGGCAAAAGAGGTTACAGGTCATCCGAAACGATACGGCAATGTTGAGCTTGAAGCAGGAAAGCACAAGCTTACCGGCGAGCAGGCACTTGCATATTGCAGAATCAGAAAGATAGATACAGACTGGGTCAGAACAGAACGCCAGCGAACGGTTATGGAGGCTGTTTTAAAGAAGGCAGCAACACATCCAATCTCTGATTTAAGAATGCTCAGCAAAATTGCACCTTATATTGACACGAATTTAACCAAATCAGAAATTATGAGCTTAGCTTTCAAAGTAATCGGAAATGTATCCGGCGGCTTCAAGCAGGAATCCTGCCCGTTTGACAATACATGGGAATACGCAAACAGAGGCGGCGCTTCCGTTATTGCACTGAACATAGAGCGAAACAAAGAAAAAATAGCAGAATTTTTATATGAATAAAAACCAGACAAGGGCATTGCAGAAAAACCTGCAATGCCCTTTACTATATAATTAATACTTGTATATTATATAGAATTGTTGTATAATTGGTTTATATTGTATACTTTAGGCTGCAGGCAAGCAGCTTAGCTCGGTGGTGAAATCATGCTCGGTAAATATGTTAGAGTCAGAGTCGTTAAACCCATTGGCTCAACAGACGAAAAAACGGGCTATAATTATCCACTTAATTACGGAACTGTTTACAACACTGAAAACCAGGATGCATTCATTATGGGAATACATCATCCTGTCAGTAATTTTGATGGACGAGTTATAGCAATTCTAAGCAATAAAAAAATCGGAAAATATATTTGGATTGTTGCGCCGAAAAGCACAAGATTCATTATCAATGATATTCGGGAATATATTGATATCGAAAAGGATTTTCCGAATTACAAAATTGAATGTCTTTATGAAAGCAGCTGCGGTGCTGTTGTTTTCAGAGATATCAAAGGCGAAATCCGATATCTGCTTATTAAAAACAGGCGTTCGGCGCATTGGGGCTTTCCAAAAGGTCACATTGAAATGGGCGAAACAAAAGAGGAAACCGCTTATCGCGAGGTGCTTGAAGAAACAGGCATTCACATCAAGATTTTAGACGGCTTTGAATGTGTTTCCAAATACAAAATTCAAAACAGAATTGAAAAGGTTGTTTCCATTTTTGTAGGCACAACACAGGACACTTCGACCTCAATTCAGGCAGAAGAAATTGAAGATTACATCTGGCTGACTTATGAAAGAGCGCTCAGCCTGTTGAAATTTGATAATGACAAAAACATTATCACGGCTGCCCATGATTTTTTAAACCAAAATAATTATATTTAATTTAGGAGAGATTTTATGCAGGCAATTTGCGAAACATTGCAGCAATTCTTAACAGCACACGGAATTCCCGATTGGCTTGTTGTATTCATCATTTCCCTTTTCCCGATTTTGGAATGCAGGCTTGGTATGTTTACAGCAATCGTTTTGCTTCAGATGAATCCGTTTGTCGGTTTCTTAATCAGCTTTTTAGGTAATATATTACCGATTCCGTTTATTCTTCTTTTAATCAATTGGATTTTCGAGATACTCAAGAAAGTTCCCGGAATCAAAAACATCGTCTTCTGGCTTGAAGAAAAAACGCTTAAAAAGAAGGATAAAATTGATAAATACGGCATTTGGGGACTTCTTTTATTTGTTGCTATTCCTTTACCGGGAACAGGCGGATGGACAGGTGCGCTTCTTGCATCCCTGCTTCATCTTGACAAAAAGAAATCCTTTGGTGTAATCGCAATTGGCGTATTCATTGCAGGACTTATCATAACAGTGCTTTCCTTATTTGTTGGAAATGCTGTTTTTGGATAATAGAATTTAAAAGAGGTAAAAAATGATGTGGTTTTTAATTTTATTACTTGTATTGGTATGTATTGGCTTAATTTGTTTCATTGCCTGGTTTATTCATTACAGAAAAAGCGGAAGATGCCCGCTTTGTGCATTGGATAAAGCAGGACTGCCGACAAAGCTTACCATAGACACACAGGATGTTCCGGATTATGACAACGGCGCTGCACTTACCCCGCCAATGGGCTGGAGCAGCTGGAACACCTTTAAGCAGAACATAAGCGAAGAGCTTATTTTAAGTACTGCCGCAGCTATGCGACTTTCCGGTCTTGTTGATGCAGGCTATCAATACATCAATATTGATGACTGCTGGCACAGCTCTTTCCGCGATAAAAACGGCAGACTGCAAGGCGATCTTGGAAAATTCCCTTCAGGAATGCCTGATGTTATTGAGAAAATCAATCATATGGGTATGAAGGTTGGACTTTATTCTTCAAACGGAACCTTAACCTGCGAGGATTTACCTGCAAGCCTTGGAAATGAAGCAGTTGACGCAAAAACGATTGCTGAATGGGGCTGTGAATTTTTCAAATATGATTTCTGCCACAACAAGAGAATAAACGGCGATGCACCGGTTATTGAGGCAATTGAGCTTAACAGACTCGGCAAAGAGGTTGAATACACCTTAAAGCCTGAGGATGCTGAATTTACAGGCAGAGCAAGAATTGTAAATATCAAAAGACTTCCAAGCGGAAAGGCTGTCGGTCTTTTAAATCATAATGCAGGCACGGCAACATTCAGAACTACAATTGATATCAGCGGCGAATATGTGCTTACACTTTTGATTTATAAAAGCTTAAATCTGAGACACGAGCAATATCTTCAGGTAATCGTAAACGGCGAAATTCACGAGGTATTTGCGCAGAAAACAAAAGGCTTTAATGCAACGGGCAGATTACAGCTTATGGTTAATTTAAAAGCCGGAGAAAACGAAATCGTTTTGAAAAACCCGATTCGTTCTTTTGCAGACAGTTCCTACACGCAGTATTCAAGAATGGCAAGAGAACTTAAAAAAGCAAGCAAGGAGATTGCCGAGAAAACAGGCAATCCCGAAAAGCCGATTATCTTTTCCATATGCGAATGGGGTACTTCCATTCCGTATAAATGGGCTGCTAAAGCAGGAAATATGTGGCGCACAACGCACGATATTATGCCGTTCTGGAAAAGTGTTTATTTGATTTATCTTCATAATGTTAAGCTTTATAAATACGCAAAGCCTGGTTCCTGGAACGATCCGGATATGCTTGAGGTTGGAAACGGAAAGCTGACCGAGGATGAAAACAGAGCGCATTTCTCACTCTGGTGTATGATGGCAGCCCCGCTCGTTCTTGGAAACGATATCAGAAACTTTGTTAACGAAGACGGAACACCGATTGAAAATCATCCGGTACTTAAAATTGTTACAAACAAAGAGCTTATTGCAATCGACCAGGACCCGCTTGGCAAGCAGGCAAAAAGAATTAAAAAGGTTTCGGGTATAGATATTCTTGCCCGTCCGCTTGCAAACGGCGATACAGCGCTCTGCTTCTTCAATACAAGTTCAAGCACAAAAGGACTTTCCTTTGATTTGAATGAGCTTGCGGAAGACGAATACCTCGGCTTCGGCGTTCCTCATTCCTCCTATAATGTTCACGAATTATGGAGTGATGAAAGATTCTCAGCAACAATTCTTTCAGCTTCAATGCCAAAGCACGGCGTTAAGGTTTACAGAATCAGCAAATAATTTACAACAAAAAAGCAGCCTTGCAGGTTATTTCCTGCGAGGCTGTTTTTTTTGTTCTTACTTCAACAAATTACATTTCTTATTTCTATCATTAACGAGAATAACGAGTTCATTTGCTGAGGATTTTGCGAGGTCTATATCGTTATTTTGAACTGCATCTGCAAAAACATTGAACTGATTCTGAATCTGATTTTCTATGTTTGCAAGTGCTTTACTGCTCATAGGATCACTATAACGAATTGCCTCATAAACTTTTTTTGCTTCTGCTTTGATTTCATCGTTCTTTGCTCTTTCCATAATGGAATCAGCATCAACTGTAAGTGCCTTAATGAAGAATGTTTTTTCTTTAACCTTTTGCTCAACATTGTTAACGATATCTGCCGCAGCACTTGCTTTAACAATAGCAATTGCATAAAAAGCAAGAATAAGTACATCAACAATAATTCCAACCCAATAAGGAATTGCAGGAACAACCATTGCGATAACACCGGCAATAAGTGAAGCAACTAAAGCTGAATAAGAAAGTCTTAGAACAGAGATTTTCAAAAACACTTTGTTTTTATTTTCTTCTTTAAAGAACATTAAGCTGCAAATCAGATTTCCGATAAATGCCAATGTTATGAATCCATAACCAATCCAAAAAGACGGAAGCAACGCAGCAAATCCCATTGTTGCACCTGTTACAACAAAAGTAATAACATTAAAAACTACAAATGCAATTGCCCAGCAAATGCCATAATATTTAAAATACTTCTTCATCGTAATTCTCCTTATAAAATGCTTGAAAGCAGCTGTGTTTTAAGATTATTGAACTCTTCATCAGACAACATGCCTGCTTCTTTCATCATTGTTAATTTTTCTATTTTTGCTTTGAATACAGCCATATCGTCTGTTGGCTGCTGAAACTGTTGAGCTTGCTGTGGTTGATTATTTATGCCGTCAAAAGCATTGTTTATAGCACCGCCAACAACACCGCCAACAACACCGCCTACGGCACCGCCAACACCTGCCATTGTTCCAAAGCCTACACCCATATTCGTAAACTGACCTGTTGCTTCATTCTTGGCAACATCCTGCGCAACATCAAAGCCACGCTCCTGCTGATATGTATAGCCCTCTTGCGCACGCTTGGTAGCCATTGCCTGTGATTCAATAACTGTTTTCTGTGCTTCTGTTTCTGCGTCAATAACGGCAGTCTGCTGTCTTAATCTGGCTTCAGCAATGTCTGCATATTGTCTGAAATGAAGTGATTTGAATTTTTCATAGGTTGCTTCGCCGTCCGGCTTAACAATTGTTGTAATGAAAAATCTTTCAAGCGCAATGCCGTAATCAGCAAAATCAGGCTGAAGCAGTTTAAGAAGAGCTGATGAAATGTCGTTTAAGCGCTCATCAATTTCAAAGATACTGATTTTCTGCTCACGAATTACCTGTGCAATGTAGGATTTAACCTTTGTCATAAGGAATGCACGGAAATATCTTGTTAAACTCTCCTGACCCAAGAAATCCTCTGTACCGACTAATTTAAGCAAAAGCTTTCTTGAATCTTCTGCACGAAGGCTCATTTCGCCGCTTGCACCAATTGAAATCGGGAAATTATATGTAGGCTCCATAAACTGAACCTTGCTGTCCGTTCCCCATTTAATCGCCATCTGCTCAGTTTTGTTGATGAAATAAACTTCGCAGTGGAACGGTGTCTGACCGCCTGTCGGCAGATTAAGAGCCTTGCCGATTAACGGAATATTCTGCGTTTCAAGCGTGTAACGACCTGCACCGAATAAATCAAGTGCCTGTCCGTTCATCATAAAGATTGCTTCTTGTGACTCATGCACAATCAGCTGTGTTAATAAATTAAAATCTTCGCAAGGGTGCTTCCATATAAATGTTTTGTTGTCACCCTCGTATTTAATAATGTCTGCTATATTTGCCATTGGTTTTCTCCTTGATTTGTTTCTTCATAATAATCACAGTTTTTTGCTGAATTACAACTAAATAAATACATGTTTTTGTTATCTTTACAACGGCAAATTCTTTTTTTACCTGTACCTTCATGAAACTTACAATGTGCTGGATGTCTTCGCTTACCATCACTTTTTAAACACTCTAAATGAGCAGATACTCCTTGCATTTCGCTAACCTTGGCCATATTCTTCTCCAATTTTTATCTTTTCTTTTCACTTAAAATATATAATGCTTCTCAATAATATCAATTTAATAATTCCTTTATTTCGATACCTTTTAACATTTTTACCAATTTCTATCTTCATATGGTGTCGATTCTACGCCCTCTGATTGCAAGTTTTTAACCATATTGTCAAGTTTACCTTTCCACATCTTTTTAAACCATTCTGTACCACCAAACCATTTTACTATTGTAGGACTGATTGCATAGTATATATGAATAAACAATCTGCCATACCAAGTTTTGGAAAGTTGATTGTCACGATATCTGCGCAAAGTCCATACCTCTGGACAATCATAAGAACCATAAACAGCAGTAGCAATATAGCAGCCACCACTTGCCGTCTCTGTACTTGTATTAGAAGCAGAAAGCTCAGAAACAATATAAGCAGAATCATACTTCTGAATTTTTTTTGTATAATCCATAATGATACTCTTATTTGCTACTTGATTATCAAAATACTTCATTAATCCGTTATGCTTAGTTATTCCCTCTTTCCATGCATCAACCGCTACAGTACAAAGATCTGAATAGTTATCAAATATAACATCTATACTATCGCCTAAAACATACATAATATCTTTTGCAGCACTACAATTACTTACCATTGACTGAAGATATTCATTTCTAATTTGAATATCAATATCTTCATAATGACT
>JAIDLO010000030.1 GCA_029050995.1 Eubacterium sp.
CCAAAAAGATGTAGATTGGACTAAAGCATGGAGTGCGAAATATCCGGTTTTAAAAACTTATCAAAGGGAAGTAGACATTCCTAAATATGCTAAAGAAATAAGAAAAATGTTTAATGAATTGCAAGAAAAAATATAACTATAATGAATTAGATGCTATGCTTGTACTAAAAGATATTCTTGCACATGAGTATTTAGATAACAAACAGCTTCGTATTTTTATAAAGAGATAATTAAAAACTCCTCTGATTAATCAGAGGAGTTTTTTGCTAAGTATAAATCCATTGTATCATATATATTGATTGCTCCGCCTATGCTGTCGATTGCATTTTTCATTTCTGTTTCAAATGAATACTTGATGTCAGCAGGCAAAGCCCTATGGTCTGAATATGTGTTTAATAATGCTATATATTCATCGGCAGATAATGTTCTTGTTCTGCGATACATATAAGATTTTATGTCTGTGAAGCCATAGAGTTCAAGTGCTTTTTCATATTTTTGCAAATCTTTTTCAGAAAATTCGGTTATAGGCTTGTCTGTTGGGCGGTATTTATCATAAATAGCTTTGCTTGCAATATTTGATTCATCATCAAGCCTGTTTGGAAAAGGATGATTCCAGAACAATGCTATTGTTCCGTTTGGCTTTAAAATTTCTTTGATTTTGTTAAAGGCTTGCTCCTGCGGGAGCCAGTGAAAGGCAGTAGCTGAATAGACGAAATCAAATTGATTACTTTGCAGCAAGACATTCATAAAATCTTCATTTATAATATTTATATTTTTGTAAGCAGAAAATTTATTTTTTGTGTATTCAGCTAAATTATTTCCAAGCTCAATCGCAGTTATATTACAGCCTTTTTTCAAAAAGGAGAGTGTTGCCTGTCCTGTTCCTATTCCGATTTCCAAAATGCTGCTTTGGTTATCTATCTGTGCATAAGAGAATATATCCTTGTATAGTTCATCAACATAGGCTGGTCTGATGTTATCATAGTTAATTACATCCTCGTTAAATTTTAATCTTAAGTCCATATAGCATTCTCCGAATAAATATTGCAAAATACCGCCTGAATCAATCAGACGGTATTTTTTATTGATTATTACTTTTTAAGCTCTCTTTCAAGCCATACTGCGCCTAAATCAAGTGCAGTAAATAAACCTGTTTTTTCGCTTTTCTTAATCACTTTTTCCTTTGGGTTTATTACATCAGGATCTGTGTTGATAAGCTGGATAAGCACCTTTTCCGAAAGTGAAATATCTTTAAAAGCCTTATCGCTCTGAATATTCAGGCAAACAACATATGGATCAGACATATTGCCGTAATAAACTGTCTTTCCGCATCTAACCAAAGGTTTTCCTTTATAGGTAAGGAATGTATCTTTTGTTTCTGCCAAAGAAAGCCCTCCTTTATTATTTTAGTTGTTGAGATAAGACTTTACCAATTCACTTAAAAGCTCATCTCTGTCTATTTTTCTGATAAGACTTCTTGCGTTGTTATGTGTTGTGATATAAGTTGGGTCTTCCGAAAGAATATAACCAACAATCTGATTAATTGGATTATAACCCTTTTCTTTTAAAGCATCAAAAACCTGTGTAAGATAATCCTTCATTATCTCTTCTCGTTCATCACCGATTTTAAATGTCATAGTTTTATCAGTCAAGTAAAGTCACCTCCGAATGGTTCAAGCAATTAAATGCTATATTCTAATTATATACAAAAATTTCCACAATTACAATATTTTTTTTAAAATTACGAACGAAGCGTAATTTTTGACTCTTTTAAAGCCTCAATAATTCCGTCTGTAACCTTTAAAACTTCTTCTCTTGTAAGTGTTCTTTCAGCGTGCGCAAAGGTTAAACGAACAGTAATGGATTTAGAATTTTCATCACTGTAGGTATCAACAACCTGAATTTTCTTGATCAGCTTGCATTTTGCAGCTTCAATAGCCTTTGCAATCGGCTCAAATTTGTCTGCAACAAAGGAAAGGTCAATATCAATTTCAGGATATTTTGAAACCTCTTCGTAAGCAATGCCTGCGTTTTCAATGTTTGAAAGTGTTTTGATATCAATTTCAGCAAAAACGATATTTGCCTTCTTGTCTATCTTTTTATGAACAAGCGGATGCACCATTCCGATTTCGCCGATTTTTACATCGCCGCAGTAAATCTCGTTCAGATTTTTTGGATGCTGATAGGAATGTGTTGCCTCAATTGCTTTGTAGGAAAGCTTTTTATGCTTGATATCATCAACGATTACGGCAAGCATATCGCGAAGCTCAAAATAAACGGCTTCAGCAGATTTTGTTTTGCTGAAAAGAGAAACTGCAAGCTTCTTGTTTTCAATGCAAAGATTGTTCTCGTCCATTCCCTCAACAACTCTGCCGATTTCAAAAATGCCGAAGCTTGGTGCAAAGCCTGTGTTTGCCTTAAGCTGACAAAGCTGAGTTGGAATCATAGATTTTCTGATTGTTTCAATGTTCGGGTTTGTTGCGTTAACAAGCTTGATGTTCTTTTCAATTTCAATGCCAAGCTCTTTCATTTCATCATAATATGCCCATACATAGGAATGAACCTCGTGAAGCGAAAATCTTTTAACAAGAATGTCCTTGATTTTATCTTCAACTGTTTTCTCAACAGCAGCACGAACAGGATAGAGCGGTGCAACGGCTGTGTTTATCTCAAAATTATCGTAGCCGTAAATTCTTGTAATTTCCTCAATGATGTCTGCTTTAAGAGAAATATCCTTTGTTGCTCTCCAGCTTGGAACCTCAACGCTGAAATTGTCGCCGTCAAGCTGAACCTTAAAGCCAAGGGCTGTTAAGGTGTTTACGATTGTATCGTTGCTGATTTCAATACCCGTGTATCTGTCAACAAATTTCTTGTCAAAATCAAGCTTTACTGTGTCATATTTGTAAGCATATTCATCCGTGAGAGAGGATACAACTTTAGCCTCGCTGTCTGCATCAAAAAGAAGCTTAACAAATCTTGCAATAGCAGGCACTGTCATTTCAGGATCAAGGCTCTTTTCATAACGCATAGAAGCGTCTGTTCTGTGTGCAAGACGAACGGTTGATTTTCTGATTGAAACGCAGTCAAAGGTTGCAGATTCAAGCGTAAGCTTTGTTGTGTCGTCAACGATTTCGCTGTCAAGTCCGCCCATGATACCTGCAATCGCAACAGGTGTGTTGTCGTTGCAAATCATAAGTGTTTCTTCGTCAATATTTCTTTCAGCGCCGTCAAGCGTTGTGAATTTGAAAGGTTCGTCAAATTTCTTGATTCTGATTTTGCCAACCTTGCGTGAATCAAATGCGTGCATTGGCTGGCCCATTTCAAGCATAAGATAGTTTGTTAAGTCTGCAAGGAAATTGATTGCTCTCATTCCGCAGTAGAAAAGACGGATACGCATATTAACAGGGCTTACATTTCTGTTGATGTTTTCAACCTGCAATGCAGAGTATCTGTGGCAAGCCTTGTCCTCAATCTTGATATCAAGCTGTGGAAGATTGTTATACTTGGATAAATCAACGCAGTCAAGCGGCTTTAAAGGTCTGCCTGAAAGTGCTGCAAATTCACGAGCAATACCGTAATGTCCCCATAAATCAGGGCGGTTTGTAAGTGACTTGTTGTCTACCTCAAAAATGATGTCTTCAATTTCATAAAGGTCTTTAAGGTCTGTTCCGTTTGGTGCATCATCCGTAATGTCCATAATGCCTGAATTATCGTCGCTGATGCCGATTTCCTTTTCAGAACAGCACATTCCGTTTGATGTGTAGCCGGCAAGCTTTCTTGGGGCAATTTCAATTTCGCCGATTTTAGCGCCAACCTTTGCAAAAGCTGTTTTCATACCCTCTCTTACATTCGGAGCACCGCAAACAACATCGGTTAATTCGCCGTTGCCTGCATCAACCTTTAAAAGATGAAGCTTTTTGGAATCTGGATGCGGTAAAACAGATTTGATTTCTGCAACAACAATTCCGCTGATGTCGCTGCCCTTAAAGAATATCTCGTTTTCTACTTCAGCAGTTGAAAGTGAAAACTGATTGATAAGCTTGATTTTGTCAAGTCCTGTGAAATCAACAAAATCAGAAATCCAATTCATTGATAAAAACATAGTAACTACTCCTTTCCTTGATTACTCGTCATCTGTAAATTGTGAAAGTGCTTTAAGATTTCCGCTGTTTAAATCACGGATGTCTTTAACACCGTATTTCATCATAGCAAGTCTTGTTAAGCCAAGTCCGAAAGCAAAGCCTGTGTACTCTTCAGGGTCAATTCCGCCCATTCTTAAAACCTCGGGATGAATCATACCGCAAGGGCAAAGCTCAAGCCAACCGCTGTTTTTGCAGGACGGGCAGCCGTCTCCGCCGCAGATTAAGCAGCTTATGTCAAGCTCAAAGCCCGGTTCAACGAACGGAAAGAAGCCCGGTCTTAAACGAACCTTGATATCCTTCTGGAATACCTCTGAAAGCATAGATTTCATAAAGTAAATAAGGTTTGAAATGGAAATATTTTTGTCTACCATAACGCCCTCCATCTGGAAGAAGGTGTTTTCGTGGCAGGCATCTGTTGCTTCGTTTCTGAAGCATCTTCCCGGGAAGATAGCCTTAATCGGATTGCCGTTGTATAAAGACTCTTTATACTTTCTTAAAATAGCATTCTGCGCAGCAGAGGTATGAGATTTTAAAAGCTGTCCGTTTTCAAGATAATAGGTATCCTGCATATCTCTTGCAGGGTGATGCTTCGGAATGTTAACAGCTTCAAAGCATTCATAGTCCGTTACAATTTCGCTGTAATCCTCAACATTAAAGCCCATAGATTTAAAAATGTTTTCACATTCACGCTGAACAAGCGTAATCGGATGATAGGAGCCTCTTTCAAGCTCAGGCGGAAGAGATATATCAAATTCAGGCATTGCGTTGATTTCAAGCTGAATCTCCTTTTCCTTTAATTCCTTTGCTTTGGCTGTAATTTTTTCTTCAATATCAGCTCTTATTTCGTTTGCAAGCTGACCGATAATCGGCCTTTCCTCAGCAGAAAGCTTGCCCATCTGCTTTAAAATAGTTGTAAGTTCGCCTTTTTTGCCAAGATATTTAATTCTTGCTTCTTCAAGCTGCTCTTTTGTTTCAAAAGAATCAAGAGCTTCCTTGGCAGCCTGTCTGATTTTTTCAAGTTGAGTTTTCATAACAGTATTCCTTTCTTTCAATATATTTCTTGGTATAGGGACAAAAAAAGACTTGCCCCTTACGAACAAGGGACAAGTCGTAATAACCTGCGGTACCACCCTAATTTTTGCATCAATCTGAGCAAACACTCTTTGAGCCTGTAACGGAGCTCGCTCCGTCTGCGCCTACTGAGCCAAGTTTGGCTAATGTTCAGCACAGCCACTCGGAAGGGAACTTCACTTTTATTTGCCATACAAAACTCGCAGCCAAAGGTTTTGCTCTCTGAAAGGCTTGTAAAAGCTACTTTTCTTCGTCAATGTGTTTATCTTTCTAAATAAGATAAACATATTATATTATATGAAACAAAATTTTGCAAGCCTTAATTTAATGTAAAAAAACAAGCAGGCATAAGCCTGCTTGTTTTATGTGTTTCTTACATTACGCCGCCTGCTACACCGGCAAAAAGAAGTGTGAAAACAAAAGGAAGAACAAAAGAAGCTACAATACCTAAAATAAAGCCGATAAGAGCAGCTTTTCCGCATCCCTTTGCTTTAATCGGTGTCTGATCCTTCATTGTAAGATAAAGAATCAAGCCAACAAGCGGAATGAAGAATGAAAGGATATTAAGACCTGTGCTCTTCTGATCAACAACAGGTGGCTGCTGATAGTATGGCTGCTGGTATGGCTGTTGATATGGAGCCTGCTGATATGGCTGCTGGTACTGTGGATTTGCATTATTATCTGTAAACTGCTGTCCATTTGTCTGTGGTTCAAAATTGTTGTTTTCCATAAGAATATTTCTCCTTTGAATATTTGTGATAAACTATATACCGTTTAAATCGGTATAAATTCATTATAGTGTATTTTATAAATGCAGTCAATAGGTTATTAAAATCAATCTCTTCATTTAATAGTGGTTAGATACCATAAAACATAATTGAGCTTAACATAAAAAACCAAAAAATGAAAAAGATAATACCTAAGACAACAGAAAGAATAACACTGCATAATGCTGCCTTTCCGCAAGCTGTAGCTTTGATTGGTGTTTCATCCTTTAATGTTATGTAAAGAATTAATCCAATAAGCGGCACGAAGAAAGAAGCAATCATAAGCCATATGTTTTTCTCATCCCTAACAGGCGGTCTGTAAGGATATGGCTGATAGGGTGGCTGGTATGGCTGATAGGGATTCTGACCATATGGCGGCTGCTGATAATTCGGTTGCTGATATGGGTTCTGTCCATAGGGATTTTGCTGATACGGATTTTGTCCATAAGTATTCTGCTGATAAGGATTTTGCTGGTAAGGGTTCTGCCCGTATGGTGCTTGCTGTCCCTGTGGTTGTTGATATTGTGTCTGCTGATTTTGGTTTCCGTTAAACTGCTGATTAGTCTGCTGTTCAAAATTATTGTTTTCCATATTCTGTTCCTCTTTTTATTTTATAAGTTCATTTATACTAAATGTTTCAAATAAAAGATAGCTGCTCGGCTCTGCCTCATACAGAACGCCGATTATGTTTTCGTCAATCTGTGTCAGGCAGGAATAAGCGAAAAAGCCGTCTTTTATTCGGATTGTTTTAAACCATTCAATCCTTGAATATGTGCCTTTTTCTTTGATAAGTTTACCAACTGAAAGCTCGCCGTCTGCTCTTGCTTTCGGTCCTGTATGTGTGCTGAAAACATATTCGCCGATTGCCAGCACACTTTTCTGGCATTTAACGGCTGTAAGGTTTGTTTTTTTATGCTTTTTCCATGTTGTGCCGTTGTCTTTGGAAATTGTAACAGGCGTTTTGCCCGGCCTTTTCTGCCTGCCGAAGCCGAGTATCGTTCCGTCGGGTGCTTCAAGCATTTGCCATTCGTCAATGTTTTTGGAATACGGCTGTACGTTTGTTCTCTGCCAGGTTTCGCCGTTGTCGTCACTGTAAATGGTAACGGTAGATTTTCGGTCAACATAAAGCGGCATAATAATTCTGCCTGTTTTTGTTGTTATGCCGATTCCGGGTGCAATGCCGATAAATGTGCCATCACTTTTTTTCAGAATCATATGTGTAATATCTTTAGGCTTGCTCCATGTTTTGCCGTTGTCACTGCTTCTCAGCATATAAACATAGCTTCGTTTCGGTGCAGTAAGCGGTGCGCCGAAGGTTAACGGAACCTTAGCTTCGTTTATACCCTCGCTTCCGTAAAGAAAGATATTACCCAAGTATTCTTCGTTTTCATATAATGAACCTAATCCCTCAACTCTGAAATCGGTCGGCTTTTTGTTCTGATCAAGAACAGTTCCGTCCTTTTGGATGTAGTAGGGAATATTGGTTTTGCTGTAAATTACAGGAAGCATTTCGCCGTTCATCTCTGCATACGGTGCTTTACGCTTGTCAAGAATACTTCTTTTGTGAAGTCCTTTACATTCAGGCCAGAAATCAACAAGCATAATAATATCGCCGTTTGGCGCAATTGCCATGCACGGATCAATAAAAAATCCCGAGCCGTAGCAGTCATCTGCAATCTTTGTTTCTCTTGCAGGGGGAGAAGCAATGGTTTCAAGCTTGCTCCATGTTTTGCCGCCGTCCTCGCTCCTGCGGATTGCGATTTCGATATAGCCCCAGTCTGCACCGGTTGAGGCACGGTCTATTGCGGCAATCAATGTGCCGTTCGCATTAATAAGGCTTGGAATTCTGAAAGCAATACCGCCGTTTTCCTCATTGCTGTATTTCGTTAGTTCTTCTTTAAGATAGTGGGGATGATTTCCGCAGAATAAAACCTGTTGATTGCCCATAGCAAAACCTCATTTTCATTTTAGTAACAAATTAAATATACCATATTTTTTACAAAATGTGAATATATTATATAAATCTATTGCAAAAATCAGGTTTTTTTAGTAAAATGTATAAGAAATATATTTTAAAGGAGGATTTATGATGCTTTGGGAATTAAAAAAATGCTATTACAGAGTTTATCAGACAGCTTTTAAAGTTGCTTCAAAGTTCCTTGATTGGTCCGAACCTCAGCTTCTTGAGGGTCAGGGCTCAGTTTTAAAGCTGCCTGAATTCGTAAAAAGCAAAGGCATAAATAAAGTTCTTGTTGTAACAGATAAGGGCCTTATGGGGCTTCATCTTCTTGATCCAATGTTTGAAAAGCTTACTGAAGTTGGCGTGGATTATGTTGTTTATGATGAAGTTCAGCCAAACCCAACAATTCCAAACATTGAGGCAGCTCGTGAAATGTATATTAAAAACGGCTGTCAGGGCTTTATTGCATTCGGCGGCGGCTCTCCTATGGACTGCGCAAAAGCAGCAGCAGCAAGAGTTGTTAAGCCAAATCAGACTGTCCGCAAAATGAGAGGATATCTTAAAGTACTTAAAAAATTACCACCGTTTTTTGCAGTTCCAACCACTGCAGGAACAGGCTCTGAAACAACAGTTGCTGCTGTTGTAACCGATCCTGAAACACATGAGAAGAATGCAATCAATGATATCAGTCTTCGTCCAAGATATGCTGTGCTTGACCCGGCTTTAACCGTAGGTTTGCCACCTCATATCACATCAACAACTGGTATGGATGCATTAACTCACGCTGTTGAGGCTTATATCGGAAGAAGCAACACGAAGCAGACAAGAGAGCAGGCTGAAAAAGCTACAAAGCTTATCTTTGATAATGTTGAAGAGGCTTATAAAAACGGTAAGAATTATGAAGCAAGAGCAAATATGCTGAAAGGCTCATATCTTGCAGGCTGTGCATTTACAAGAGCTTATGTAGGTTATGTTCATGCAATTGCGCATAATCTTGGCGGTCTTTATGGCACACCTCATGGCCTTGCAAATGCTGTTATTCTTCCATATGTGCTTGATTGGTACGGCGCTTCCATTTATCCGCAGCTTGCAAAGCTTGCTGATATTGTTGGTATTGATGGTGCAAACGAAGAGGATAAGGCGAAGAAGTTCATTGAAGCAATCAGAACGCTTAATGCGAATATGAATATTCCTTCAAGCTTTGATATGATTAAAGAAGATGATCTTCCAACGCTGATCGGCAGAGCACTTAAAGAGGGTAACCCTGGCTATCCTGTTCCAAGAATTATGAATTATTCTGATATGGAAAGTGTTGTCCGCAACTTTATGGCATAATAAATATAAAATTTAAGCACACAGTGATTTTCACTGTGTGCTTATTATTGTCCGATATTGGATGCTTTGTTTTTTGCTTGACTTTGTAAATTATAAATATGCTCTCCTTCAAGACACCATTCAACTTTAGTTAAAACACCAGTATTTTTTAGT
>JAIDLO010000031.1 GCA_029050995.1 Eubacterium sp.
ACACAATATAGTGGTGTTCGCAACCAATAATAAACTATATATGCCGAAAATGTAGTGTTTAAGCCAAATTTTAGCTCATATGTTCCATTGTTACAATTTTGAAAATTATGAAAATTTACTTGACAAGCCCCATTATTCTTATTATAATTAAGCACAAGAGGGAAGAATTCCATTAAAATCCCATTGATTTCATTTAAATCCCAAATGAAATTACATTGAATCCCACAAAATCAGGAAAGGAGAGAGAAACATGCGCTTGTTCGTAGGTACACTTGATAACTATAAATTAGATAGCAAGGGCAGACTCTCTGTTCCGACAAAGTGGCGTGAAAGACTTGGTAAGGAATTTTATATGGTTGCAGTAACTGTTAAAGGCTGCAAGTGTTTAACATTATATCCTGTTGATCATTTTGAGGAAACCTATGAATCAATGCAGTATGGTTCTGAAAATCAGAAATATGATGCAACAACAAGCTTTCTTGATAATGCAGAAGAATCCGTTCTTGATGCACAGGGAAGATTTACTGTGAATCAGCGTCTTAAAGAAGCAGCAGGCTTTACCAATGAATCAAATGTTATTTTCAAGGGTAAGGGAAAGGTTATTGAAATCTGGAACGAAAGTGAATACGAAAAAATATATAACACCTATGATCATTCTTTAGGTATGTATGATCTTATGGATAGATTAAAAGGTAACAACGAATAATGGAATTTAAACACAAAAGTGTTCTTTTTGATGAGGCTATTGCCGCCCTTGAATTAAATGAAAACAAGATTATAGCTGATGGAACAGCAGGCGGCGGCGGTCATTCAAGGGAAATTGCAAAAACAGCAAAAAGGCTGATTGCTATAGATCAGGACCCCGATGCTATAAATGTGCTAAATGAAAGATTGGGCGCTATGCCGAATGTTTCAATCGTGCACAGTAATTTTTCCAATATAAAAAGTATTATTTCAGATTTGAATATACCAAAGATAGACGGTATGCTTCTTGATTTGGGTGTAAGCTCCTTTCAGCTTGATAATGGTGACAGGGGATTTTCCTTTCATCAGGATGCACCGCTTGATATGCGAATGTCTAAAACAGGGCTTTCCGCTTATGATGTTGTTAATTCATATGATGAAAAAAGCCTTGCCGATATTATCTGGAAATACGGCGAAGAAAAGTTCAGCCGTAATATAGCGCGAAATATTGTAAAAGCAAGAGAAGAAAAGCCGATTGAAACTACCTTTGAGCTTGTTGATATCATTAAGGCGTCTATGCCTGCCAAGGAGCTTAAAAAGGGACATCCTGCAAGAAAAACCTTTCAGGCAATTCGAATTGAGGTTAACGGCGAGCTGGACAGGCTTAAAGAAGCATTGAACAATGCATTCGAATGTCTGAATGCAGGCGGAATTATCGCTGTTATTACCTTCCATTCTCTTGAAGACAGAATTGTTAAAGAAAAATTTGCAGAGTGGACAAAGGGCTGTACCTGCCCGAAAGAGTTTCCGATATGCGTTTGCGGAAATAAGCCGAAAGGCGAATTGCCGTTTAAATCAAAATCTCCAAGCGAGTCAGAGCTTGAAGAAAATCCGAGAGCACGCTCCTCTCGATTAAGAGCGTTTAAAAAATACTAATTGAAAGAAAGGATGATAGAAGTGACTAATGCAAGAGATTTTCGCCGTTATTCATATGGTATGGACTTTGAAACACAAGATGCGGTAAGTGCTTTTAGCCAGACTCGTTCATCCGCAGCTCCTGCGTATGCACCGGAAGTTACTCCGGTAGCACCTGCTCCAAGACGCAGAAGAAAGCTTTCAGTTACTACAAATGAAAATTTAAAAAGCAGATCCGAGCTTATCGCAAGTGAAAGGTTCGCAAGAAAGCAGATGCTTGTTATTGTATCTGTTATTGCTGCTGTTGCCATAATGCTTTTCGGTATGCTGTTTACCTATGCAGTTAAAAATGAATACACGCGCCAGATAGCCTCTTTAAAAACAGAGCTTTCAAGAGAGGTTAATCAGAATATATGCACAAATGCTGAGCTGGAAGCGCTTGTAACGATAGATCAGATAGAGGATTATGCAGTAAATCATCTTGGAATGATAAAGCTGGAATCCGATCAGGTAAGATATATTGATGTTGAAAAATATAAAGCTGCAAGAAATGAGCAACCGTCTGATCAGGCGGCTGCAGATACGCCTGTGTCTGATTCAAATTAAACAGGAATATTAACGAATTTTAATCCGTATTATTTAATGAGAGTTAGGAATTTTTCTTAACTCTCTAAAATATTAATATATATAATATATAAATTATAAGGTGGGAATGTAATGAACAGATTTAAAAAACTTTGCACTTCAAGGGCATTCATCATGTTTCTTGTTGTGGCGGTTCTTTTAGGCGCAGGAATTTCCCGCCTGTTTTATTTTCAGATTGCACACGGAAAAGAGTATTCAGAGAAAGCGCAGAACCAACAGCTTTCCGATAAAGAGATTGAAGCAAGGCGCGGAACGATTTATGACAGCCAGGGAAATGTTCTTGCGCAGTCTGCAACAGTGTACAATATTTTTATCGACCCTTCAAAAATCGACGACAAAAACCGAACAGTTCTTATTGAGCTTCTTGCATCAACACTGGGTTACAACGACAAGCAAAGGCAGGAGCTTCTTGAAAAAACCAATGAGAAAGGGCAGTATGTTGTTGTAGAACGAAAAGTTGAATACAAAATCAGAAAAAAGCTTGCCGAGTTTATGGACGCTAAGGAAAACAAGCAGTATAAGCTTCGCAGCTGCCTCGGCTTTGAGGAAACAACAAGACGCTATTATCCTTACGGAACGCTTGCTTCTCCTGTATTAGGCTTTGTAGGTTCAGACAATCAGGGCTTAGAGGGAATTGAAGCTTACTATGATGAAGCACTTACAGGAGAAAACGGAAGGATCATAACAATTGCCAATGCAAAATCGCAGTCTATTTCTGATGAATTTGAAACAACAATTCCTGCGCAGGATGGTAATTCTCTTGTTCTTACAATAAACGGCTCCATTCAGCATACACTTGAAAAAGGACTCCAGGATATTCTTGAGGAATATTCTCCAAAAGGTGCTTACGGCGTTGTAATGGATGTTAAAACAGGTGCTGTTCTTGCAATGGCTTCGCTTCCGCATTATGATTGCAATAATCCAAGAACAGTTGTTTATGACAAGTACATTAAGGACATCAAGAAAGAAAAGAATAAAAACAAAAAGGCTGAGCTTGAAAGCACATATATTCAAAAGCAATGGCGTAACTTTACTGTAGCTGATACTTATGTAACAGGCTCTGTTTTCAAAACCTTTATTTCTGCTGCGGCACTTGAAGAAAAGATTGTATCTCTTGATACATCATACACTTGTGTAGGCTCAATAAATGTACAGGGTTGGGGAAAGCCTATCTATTGCCATGAACATAGAGGACACGGAACACAAAATTTAACGCAGGGTCTTGGTAATTCCTGCAACCCGTTTTTCATAACAATCGGTCAAAGGCTTGGTGTTCACAATTATTACAAATATTTTGACGGCTTCGGCTTTACGGCAAGAACAGGCATTGATCTTCCGGGTGAGGCGGCTCCGCAGTATTACAAGGAAGAAGAGTATGGAATCGTTGAACTTTCCTCTGCTTCTTTCGGTCAGACAAACAATGTAAGCCCGATTCAGATATGCACCGCTCTTTCAGCTATCGCAAACGGCGGAACACTTTTGAAGCCTTATCTTGTTTCCGAGATTCAGACAGCAGACGGCAAAACGGTTTCCAAAACGGAGAAAACAGAATTAAGACAGGTTATCAGTAAGGATACATCAAAGAAAGTTCTTGAAATGATGCACTATGTTGTTGAAAAGGGAACAGGTAGAAATGCCCGCGTTTCAGGATACAATGTAGGCGGAAAAACAGGTACATCAGAAAAGCTTGGTGAATATAAAGAGGGCGAAAAGAAAAAGTATGCAGTTTCTTTCTCAGCTATTGCTCCAACAGATGATCCGCGTGTTGCAATGATTATCATTTGTGATGAGCCGAATCAGGATTTGGGCGGCGGCACAATCTGTGCGCCTGTTGCATCATCGGTTATTGAAGAAGCAATGAAGCAGATGGGTATTGAGCCATCCTATACAAAGGCTGAGGCAAAGGAGCTTGCAGTAAGAGTTCCGAGTGTAACAGGAAATAAAGTAGAAAGTGCTAAAGCAACGCTCAAATCACTTGGTCTTGAAGTAACGATTAAAGGAAACGGCAAAAAGGTTGTTAAGCAGTCTCCGACATCTGATAACGAAATTCCGAGAAACGGAAAGGTTGTTCTTTATACGGAGAATAAGGCAGAAGAAACAGTAAAGGTTCCGAATTTTGTAGGACTTTCCATTGCAGAAGCAAACAGAGTTGCTGCTTCGTATAACCTCAATATCAAGATTGCGGGCAATGATTCATCAAATGCAAATGTAGTTGCGTATAAGCAAAGTGAGCGCCGTGGCGATAAGGTCGGAATCGGAACGGTTATTACAGTATCATTTAAATCGAATCAGGCAGTGCTTGACTAATAATTCGAGTTCAGTATAATAATATAAACAATGCAGAATGAGTTGAAGTCTCCGTTCTGCTTTTGGGGGAAAAGAAATGAAATTATCAGAAATTTTAAAGGGCATAGAGGTTCTGAATTCTTATGAAGAAGCAGAAATTCTTGATGTAACGCAGGATTCAAGGCTCGTTAAGGAAGGCAGCCTTTTCGTATGTGTTAAGGGCAATACCTTTGATGGTCACTCTTTAGCAAAGGAGATGCTTGAAAAAGGCGCTGCCGCTGTTATAACCCAAAGGGATTTAGGTCTTGAAAAACAGGTTATTGTTTCAGATACCCGTCAGATTTTTTCCTCTGTATGTGCAAACTTTTTCGGCAATCCTGCCGATAAGCTTAAATTAATCGGCTTAACGGGTACAAACGGCAAAACAACAACAACCTTTCTGATTAAGCAGATTCTTGAACAGACAGGTAAAAAGGTTGGCTTAATCGGAACAGTTCAGAATATGATTGGCAATGAGGTTTTTCCTGCTAAGTATACAACACCCGATCCGTATGAGCTTCAGAGCTTATTCAAAAAAATGGTTGAGGCCGGCTGTGAATATTGTGTTATGGAGGTTTCCTCTCAGGCGCTTGCACAAGGCAGAGTAAACGGACTTCATTTCTTAATCGGCGCATTTACAAATTTAACGCAGGATCATCTTGATTATCATAAAACCTGGGACAATTATTTCAATTCAAAAAGAATTCTTTTTGAAAACAGCGATATCGCCGTAACGAATTCTGATGATGAAAACGGTTTTAAGATTGTTGATAACCTTTCTTGCAAGGTTTTAACCTATGGCGTAAATGCAGATAATGCAGATTATTGTGCAAAAAATGTTCGTTTCAAGGCAGACGGCGTTGAGTATGAATTGGTTGCTGATTTTATCGGCAGAGTAAGCTGCCCGATACCGGGAAGATTTTCAGTTTATAATTCGCTTTGTGCAGCTTCTATTGCAATTGCTCTCGGCATTGATTATAAGGCAGTTATTTCCGCAATCTCAAAGTCAAACGGCGTTAAGGGCAGAATTGAGGTTGTTCCGACAGATACGGATTATACAGTGATTATAGATTATGCGCATTCACCGGACGGACTTGAAAATATTATAAGGTCGCTTCGTGAAATTGCGAAAAACAGAGTTGTAACTGTTTTCGGCTGCGGCGGCGACAGAGATAAAACAAAGCGCCCGAAAATGGGTAGAATCGCAGCAGAGCTTTCTGATTTCTGCGTTGTAACATCCGATAATCCTCGTTCTGAAAATCCAACGGCAATTATTGAGGATATTCTTGCAGGCATGCAAAATATTTCAACACCTTTTACAGTTGTTGAAAGCAGAAGAGATGCAATCCGCTGGGCTATGGAACATGCACAAAAGGATGACATTATTCTTCTTGCAGGTAAAGGTCACGAAACCTATCAGATTTTGCCTACAGGCACAATTCATTTTGACGAAAGAGAAGTTATTGCAGAAATTTTAGAAAAGTAACGGAGAATATAATGGAAGTATTAACCTTATCTGAAATCGCAAAGGCTTGCGGCGGAGAATGCAATCTTGATTGTGAAATCAATTCCGTTTGCATAGATACAAGAAAGATAACAAAGGGCTGCCTTTTTATCTGCATTAAAGGCGAACGCTTTGATGCACATCAATTCGCAAATGAGGCGCTTGAAAAGGGCGCAGCAGCAGTTATGATTTCCGAAGCTATTGATGTAAACGGAGCATATGTAAAGGTTGCGGATACTGCAAAGGCTATGCTTGCGCTTTCCGGATATTACAGAAGAAAGTTCAACATCCCTGTTGTTGGTTTAACGGGCTCTGTTGGAAAAACAACAACAAAGGAATTTACCTATCTTGTTGTTAATGCAAAGTATAATGCAATTAAAACGCTTGGAAATCTGAACAATGAAATCGGATTGCCGCAAATGCTTTTCCAAATTGATGAAGCAGTTGAAGCAGCAGTCATTGAAATGGGTATGAATCATTTTGGCGAGATTCACAGGCTTTCAACAGCGGCAAAGCCAACAATCGGTCTTATAACAAATATCGGCGTTTCGCATATTGAGTATCTCGGTTCAAGAGAGGGAATACTGAAAGCAAAGCTTGAAATATTAGACGGCTTAGCAGAAAATGCACCGCTTATCTTAAACGGAGATAATGATTTGCTGAAAACAGTTCAGTCTGATGAACATAAAATCTATTTTTATGGAATGGAAGATAACGCTGATTTTAAGGCAAAGGATATAAAAGAGGTTAACGGAAACACGGAATTTACGGTTTCTTATTTTGGAAATCAGCAAAAAATTACAGTTCCTGTTATCGGCATACATAATGTTTATAATGCACTTGCGGCTTTTGCTGTTGGCTATTTTCTTGATATTGAAGCGGAAACAGCCGCTGATGCAATTGCTTCCTATCAGCCGGAGGGAATGCGGCAGAAAAGCGTTGTTATAAACGGCATTACCTCAATAGAGGATTGCTACAATGCTTCGCCCGATTCAATGAAGGCAGCACTCCAAACACTTCGTGCTACAAACGGCAAAAAGAAAATTGCTGTTTTCTCCGATATGTTTGAGCTTGGCGATTATTCCGAAACGGCGCATACACAGGTTGGTCATATGGCGGCAGAGCTTGGTGCCGATTATCTGCTTTGCTTTGGCGAAGAATCCAAGCATATCATAAATGGTGCGAAAGCAAGCGGAATGCAGAATGCTTTTTGGTTTGAAAATCAAGAGGCGTTGGTTGATAAATTATTTGAAATAACAGAAAGCGGAGATGTTCTTGTTTTCAAAGCAAGCAGAGCAATGCATCTTGAAAGTGTTATTTCGGAATTATATAAAAGGTGGGAAAGTTAAATGAATATGTCTATTGCAGTTCTTATCAGCGTTGTTGTTGCTTTTGGTGTAACGGCAGCACTTGGATTTGTTATTATCCCTTGGCTCAGAAAGCTTAAATTCGGTCAGACGATTCTTGAAATCGGCCCGTCCTGGCATAAAGCAAAACAGGGCACGCCGAATATGGGCGGACTTATGTTTATTATCGGAATCATCATTTCAGTTGTTGTTTCTGCGGCAATCTTTATTGCACAGGGCGGCAACCTTGAAACAGATTTTTCCGCAATGGTAAAGAACAGGGAAACGATTCTTATTGCCGCAAGTGTGCTTCTTGCATTTGGTTGCGGTGTTGTAGGCTTCCTTGATGACTTTATTAAGATTAAATTAAAAAGAAATGAAGGTCTTTCAGCGAAGCAGAAATCAATCGGTCAGATGTTAGTAACCGTAGCTTTTGTTGCAACGCTTTGGCTTTCTCATAATACAATCTGGTATGTTCCTTTTGTGGGCATTATTAATTTTGAGCAGAATCTTTTAACGGCTGTTATCTTCTGGATATTGAATATAATCATAATCTATGGATGCACAAATTCAGTTAATTTAACAGACGGTATTGACGGACTTTGCTCTTCCGTAACTGCAACGGTTGCAATCTGCTTTATTGCAATTGCTTTCTTCCAGCAGTTTGCAGGCTTGGGTATCCTTGCAGGTGCGCTTCTTGGCGGTGTTTGCGGTTTCCTTTGCTGGAACTGGAATCCTGCTAAAACCTTTATGGGCGATACAGGCTCATTGTTCCTCGGCGCTTTCGTAGCTGCACTTGGTTATTGCATTAAATGTCCGATTCTTCTTCTTCCGATTGGTATTGTATATGTTTGCGAAACAATGAGTGATATTATTCAGATTGGATATTTCAAGCTTACACATGGTAAGCGTATTTTCAAAATGGCGCCGATTCATCATCATTTTGAAATGTGCGGCTGGAAAGAAAAGAAAATCTGCGTTGTATTTTCAATTGTGAATGCAATTGGCTGTGCAATTGCTTATGTATTAATTCGTTTTGGTTCAGAATTCTAATTAAAATTTATTCAAGAGGTGCTGTTATATGGCAGACAGATTATCACCGCCGATGCGCCGTCAGCGCTATGGCAACGAACCTGCAGAACCTAAGAGAAGCAGGGAAAAGGACGAAAGCTCAAGAACAAGGTTTCAAAAATCAAAGGTGTCCGGTTTTACGATGCTCGGCAATTTTGATGTGCCTTATTTTGCGCTTGTTATGATTCTTCTTGCGATTGGTCTTGTTATGCTCCTTTCGGCATCTTATCCAACAGCCTATTTCTATGGCGAAAACTCATATTCATTTTTTATAAAGCAGGCTGCTTTCGCTGTTGTCGGCGTAATAGCAATGCTTGTTATGTCTAAAATTGATTACAGTATTATCAGAAAATATGCCAATATATTATATTTTGGTGCGTTCGGGCTTTTGGTTGTTGTTTTGTTTTATCATACAGATATGACTGTAGGCGGCGAGGCATTCAAAAGATATATTCCGATAGGTCCGATGAGCTTCCAGCCGTCTGAGATTGGTAAGTTTGCGCTTATTGCTTTTCTTGCGGTTTATTTCTGCCGAATAGGAAATAAGGTTAAAACTTTTCAGTATGGTATTTTTATTCCGCTTGTTTTCATCGGAATGTACTGCGGCTTGGTTGCTCTTGAAAACCATGTTTCGGGTATGATCTTAATGTTTGCGCTTGGTGCGGCTATTATGTTTGTAGGCGGAACAAGAAGCTGGATATTCTGGCTGGGTGTTATCGGCATAGTTGCTATTGTAATGGTTGTATTTATGTTCCCGGATATGTTGCCGAATTATGTTCAGAAAAAGCTGGTTGCTTTTACTGATAAATCGTTTGAGCCTTTGGGTGCAAGATGGCAAATCAATAATTCTCTTTATGCAATGGGATCGGGCGGTTTGTTCGGCGTAGGTCTTGGAAACTCAAAGCAGAAATATATGTATGTTTCAGAACCGCAGAACGATTTTATTTTCTCAATCGTTTGTGAAGAGCTTGGCTTTATCGGTGCTCTTGTTATTATTATTCTTTTTATACTTCTTGTTTTAAGAGGAATTCAGATTGCAATGAAGGCAAGAGACAGATTTGGCTCTTATCTTGTTTTGGGTATATCAGCCCAGATTGGTATTCAAACGGCTCTTAATATTCTTGTTATAACAGACAGTATCCCGAATACGGGAATTTCACTTCCGTTTTTCAGCTATGGCGGAACAGCACTGTTGATGCTTCTTGCAGAAATGGGTGTTGTGCTTAGTGTTTCAAGAAAAGCGAATCAAAGAAAGGTGTAATGATTATGAAAATTCTTTTTGCAACAGGCGGAACAGCAGGTCATATCAATCCTGCTCTTGCGGTAGCTTCCTATATCAGAGAACAGAATGATGATGCCGAAATCCTTTTTGTAGGCACTGCGGATCATATGGAGGCTCGCCTCATTCCGAATGCAGGCTTTAAATTGAAAACAATCGAAATCAGCGGCTTTCGCCGTTCACTCTCTCCGAGTGCGATTTCTCATAATATCAAAACTGTTGTTCGCCTTGTTAAATCGGGCGCAGCATGTAAAAAAATAATCAATGAATTCCAGCCGGATGTTTGTGTTGGCTTCGGCGGATATGTTTCCGGACCTGTTATTGAAACTGCGGTAAATATGGGCATTCCAACCTGTATTCATGAGCAGAACGCTTTCCCGGGCATTACAAATAAAACGCTTGCAAAACAGGCGGATAAGGTTATGGTTGCTGTTGAAGATGCAATAAATCATCTTGATTGTAAGCATGAAGCCTGCGTAACAGGTCTTCCTGTTCGCGGAGAAATTATCACAGCCGATAAGGAATTTTCACGCACAGAGCTTGGTATTCCAAAGGACAAGCCGCTTGTTCTTTCCTTTGGCGGTTCGCTTGGTGCAAAGCCGCTGAATGATGCAATGTACGATATTCTTGTTGAAAATGCAGAAAAAGAAGATTGCTGTTATATTCATTCTATTGGAACAAACGGAACTGAATTTATAGAAAAATTTGAAAATGCAGGCTTTGAAAACGGAAAGAAAGGCTCCGTTGAGGTCAGAAGATATATAGACAATATGGATGTTTGTATGGCTGCAGCTGATGTGGTAATCGTCAGAGCAGGTGCTTCAACGCTTTCGGAAATTGAAGCACTCGGCAAAGCTTCCATTCTGATTCCAAGCCCTTATGTTGCTGAAAATCATCAGTATCATAATGCAATGGCACTTGTAAACAGAAATGCCGCAAGAATTCTTGAGGAAAAGGATTTAACCTCAGAAAGCTTAAAGGCTTTGATTGATGAGCTTATTTCTGATCATGCCGAACGCCTTGAAATTGAAAAGAACGCAAAGGCTATGGCAATTACAGATGCAAGAGAAAGAATTGCAGATATAGTTCTTGGATTAGTAAAAAATAAATAATTTTAGCATTCTGCCGAAATCGGCATAGTATAAAGAAGAAATTTATACTATGCACGGCAGGTGGAATATTTGGAAAAATTAATAGTTAATGGCTGTAATAAGCTTCAAGGGGAGATATCCGTTCACGGTGCAAAAAATTCTGTTTTGCCCATTCTCGCTTCTACGCTCTTAATTAAAGGTGTAAGCATAATACATAATGTTCCTGATTTATCGGATGTTGATGCATCCATCAAAATTCTTGAATATCTTGGTGCAAAGATTAAAAGAGAAAGCAGCACACTGATTGTTGATGCAAGCGAAATAAGCCAGAATAAAGTTCCCGAGGAAATGATGCGCGAAATGCGGTCTTCAATTATTTTTCTTGGGTCTTTGCTTTCCCGAACGAAAGAGGCATATATTTGCTACCCAGGCGGATGCGATATCGGAATCAGACCAATCGATTTGCATTTGGATGCATTAAGAAAACTTGGTGCAGTTATTTATGAAAACGGAAACTGCCTGTGCTGTAAAAACCAGGGCTTTCACGGTTCAAAAATCATTTTAACCTTTCCAAGCGTTGGCGCAACGGAAAATATTATCATAGCTGCGGCTGTTTCAAAAGGTAAAACAACCATTATCAATGCGGCCCGTGAGCCTGAAATATCAGACCTTGCCGCATTTTTGAATTCCTGCGGTGCAAGAATTTTCGGTGCAGGCGAGGGCACAATTGAAATAGAAGGTGTTGAAAGCCTTTATCCTGCTGCACATTCCATTATTCCGGACAGAGTGGTTGCAGCAACCTATATGAGCATTGGCGCACTTTGCTCTGATACGCTTGTTATAAAAAATATTCGTTCTCAGCATTTAATGCCTGTTATGCCTGTGTTTATGGAAATGGGATGCAGGATTGATGTTGATAAAAGTGATTTGAAAATTACGCCGCCGAAAAGGCTGAAACGCGTAAAAATGATTAAAACAATGCCGTATCCCGGTTTTCCTACGGATTGCCAGTCTATTGTTATGGCGGCACTTACAAAGGCAAGGGGTACAACAATTATTAATGAAAGCATTTTTGAAAGCCGATTCAAGCATATAAGCGAGCTGAACAGATTTGGCGCAGATATAACTGTTAATGACAGAAGCGCCATTATCAACGGCGTTAAAAATCTGTATGGTGCAAATGTTTATTGCACAGATTTGCGCGGCGGTGCATCTATGGTTATTGCCGCTCTTGCCGCAGAGGGCAAATCAACGATTGGCGATATTTATCATATAAACAGAGGATATGAAAAAATAGAAGAAAATCTTGCATTGATTGGTGCAGATATAAAGAGGATTCATGATGAAAAAAAAGAAACAGAAACAGCAGAATGTCAAATCTGAACAAAGAAGAACGATTGCTCCTTTGGATTTAGAGCCGCCGAAAAGGCATTATTTCAATGATGATGTTGTGTCATCCTTTAATCCTGCGGCTGAAAAACCAAAGAATAAAAATGAAATCAGAAGAAGGCAAAATAAGAAAAGAAAGCTGAAAAGGGGAGTAAGAAATTTTCTTATAACCGCTTGTGTTGTTCTTGGTGTTGCTGTAATCGGAATCGTTCTTTCATTAACCGTTTTCTTTAATATCGCTTCCATTCATATTACGGGTAGCGGAACTTATTCCGAAGAGCAGATTGAACAGCTTTGTGATATCGAAATCGGCGAAAATATGTTTCTGATTGATAAAGAAAAGTGCGTTAAAAAAATTACAACAGCGCTTCCTTATGTCTATGATGTAAACATCAAAAGAAAGCTTCCGGATAAAATCTATATTGAAATAACGGAGGCACAGCCGGCTTATATCATTAAAAATGATAATAAAACCTATACCTTGTTGGATGACAATTTAAAGGTGCTTGAAAACAATATAAAGAAAAAGCAGGATGGATTGGTAACAATCAAAAAGGCTATTCCTGTTTCAAATGAACCCGGCCATACCATTGAGTTTGAAAATGAAGATACAATGAATTGTATCAAAAAGATTGTTGATGCTATTAAGGCTGTTGAGCTTACGGATGTTTCCGTAATCAGCAGTGCGGATAAAAATAACAACTCAATTCTTTATAAAAACAGAATTACCTTTGAACTTGGTAATTGCAATGATTTGGAAAATAAGCTTTATAAAGCACTTGCTGCAACAGAAGAGCTTGATGAACGAAATGATAAAATAAAAGGAAAGCTTAATGTTTCAAATGGTAAACAAATCTATTTTACAGAAAGCTGATTTGTGTGCAAAACATTGCTAAATCGTATCAGTTTTATGAAGTAAATAATGAATTTGTGCATTATAAACAAAGCGATTTTCGAATTATTTTAAAACTTTAGGAAAAAATTTCGCAAAAATCAAAAAAAAATATTGCAAAAAGATTACAATACTGTTACAATAGGTGCATAGGCTAATTTTTAGAAAGCAGAATATTAAATACATAAGGAGAATTGCAAATGGGAAGATTTGAAATAGATACAGATGATACAAAAGTAGTTTCAATAAAAGTTATTGGCGTTGGCGGCGGCGGCGGAAACGCTGTAAACCGCATGGTAAGCTGCAACATTCAGGATGTTGAATTTATTACAGTTAATACAGATAAGGCAGCTTTAAATAAATCTATTGCTTCACATAAGATTTTTATTGGTGAAAAAACAACAAAGGGTCGCGGTGCGGGCGCTAAGCCTGAAATCGGCACTAAAGCAGCTGAAGAAAGCCGTGATGCTATTGCTGATATCCTTGCAGGAACAGAAATGGTATTCATTACTGCAGGTATGGGCGGCGGAACAGGAACAGGTGCTGCTCCTGTAGTTGCTAAAATTGCAAAGGATATGGGAATCCTTACTGTTGGTGTTGTAACAACTCCGTTTGCTTTTGAGGGTAAGCATCGTATGGACCAGGCTCAGGAGGGTATCAAGGAGCTTGCACAGTATGTTGATTCTCTTATGGTAATTCCAAATGAAAATCTTAAGTTTGTAACAGAAGAAAGAATTACTTTCATCAATGCATTTGATATTGCAAATGATGTTCTTCGTCAGGGTGTTCAGTCTATCTCTGATCTTGTTAATGCAACAGGTCTTGTAAACTCAGACTTTGCCGATGTAACTGCAATTATGAAGGATGCAGGCTACGCTCATATGGGTGTTGGCCGTGGCAAGGGTAAGGATAAGGCTGAAACAGCTGCTGCTCAGGCTATTTCAAGCCCGCTTCTTAATACATCTATTGATGGTGCTCGCGGAATTCTTCTTAATATCTGTGCTTCAGCAGATATTGGTCTTGAAGAAATTGACGCTGCATCAACAATCGTTATGAATGCAGTTCATCCTGATTGTGAAATCATCTGGGGTGCAAACTTTGATGATACACTTGAGGATGAAATGATTATTACAGTTATTGCAACTCGTTTCGGCGAAAACGGACCGGGAACTCCTATTAAATCTACAACAGCAAATGTTGCAGTAGAGCCTCCGATTCAGTTTGATATTCCTGCTGCTCCTGCAGCTCCTGCTCCAAGCAGCTTCTCTGAAACAGACGATGATACATTCAGCGATATCGTAAGTTTCTTCAAGAAATAATTTTAAATTTTAAGCATCAGTTCATTGTTTTGAACTGATGCTTTTTTGAATTATATTATTTTAGGATTGAAGTAATAATTGTAATCCATTTTTCTGCATATATACACTTTGATAAAAATTAGCTTATTTGTATTAAAATTGTTGAAAAGTAATTGTGTAATCTTTGTAAATCTTTTGTAATTGGGATATATATACAATAATGTTGATAACTTTTATAACTTTTCAACAATTTTAACAGAGTTTTCAACATTCATTCAATAAGTTTTCGTTTTTTCTTTCAACATCAACGCTACAAAAATAAAAAATCTCTATACAAAAATTGTATAGAGATTTCTTTTTTTACCATTCAGATTTTGTATAGGAACGAATAATATTTGTAACAATATTATCTCGTTTAAAGCCTTTGCCTTTTCCGCCTTTAATCTGATCCTGAATTTTACCTGCTCTGATTGTAACAAATTCTGCCTTGTCAATAATTTTGTCAATCGGCGGTATTTCATCAAAGCTGTAGTTTGGATTTGGTGTTTTGTCTATAAGCTGTGTTGCAAGCGTTGTGTTTGAAAACTTGCGAACAGCGGTCATTGCAAGAATGATAATTCTGTTGTCCTCGGGAAGCGTTAATGCTTTTCCGTTTCTAACATCAATTTCATAGATATAGAAATATGCTTTTCCGTTTGCAATGTTGCCCTCCGGATGATGCGTGTGTGTAAATTCAATACCAAGTCTTGCATCCTTAACAAGAGCTTTCTGGTCAAGTGCAGCCATATCCCATGTTCCGATCGGCTCTTTGAAGGAATAGATATTCAGCTTCTTTTCACGCTCGTCAACATAAAAGCTTTCTTCTCTGTCGCCAAGTGTTGATGCTGCAAGCATATAGAGCTTTGATGCTCCTTTCGGAATTTCAATAATCTGGTTTCTTGCAACTAAAACATCTTTATCATTTTCCAAGTTCGGCATTCTGAATGTGATGCCGCCAACCGTTAAGGAAGCAGGGCAGAGCTCGGCAGGAAGCGAGCATCCGCCGCCCTGAAGAATAACGTGGCGCATATTTGTATCCGTCGTAAAGCCGTTTGAATTGAATTCAAGCTGAAGTTTTTTAAAGCTTTCTCTGCCTTTCTTTTCTGCCTTATTAAGCTGAATTCTGAATGTCTTAACCTCATATGGTTCCATATCAAAGATAAGCTCGTTTTTGTTGAATTCTGCATTGCCGATGATGCTTTCATCAGCCAATGCCTCAGCGGCTGTTAAGATTTTCTCAAAGAATGAAACCTTAACACTTTTGTGTGCTTTTCCGACTGCTTCGTTAACACGGATAACGAGCCCAACGCCGTCCTCATCCTTCTTTATTGCTCTGATTAATACATCATCTGTATTTATTTCAGCAAAAGAGAAATCATCGGAAAGGCAGCCCTTTCGTCTTGCCGTTGTCTGGAATGCAATTAGAGGCTTTTGGAAATTCTCGCATTGTGTCTGCGTTCCGTTTTCAAAGCCTGCATTGTGACAGTAAATGCCGAATGAAAAGCGGTTTCTTCCAAGATCCTGCATATCCTGCCTTGTCTGCTTCGTAAATGCACCGGCGGGTGTGTGAATACAGGTTAAGCGAAGTGTGTTGTCGCTTGGCTTATCCCAGCCGTATTTGCAGTCTGAGAAAACGGAAACACCGTAACGGTTGCTTTCGTCTGTTATATCTGCCCATTTCTGAGCGGGAACTTCATAAAGCTGTTCGCTGTTGTTTCCTCTTTCTATAACGCCGAGTCCAAGGTCATAGGTTGCTTTGCTGTTTTTGCAGGAGAATGGGAAAACTGCTTTAAGCATTGTTCTTCTTGTTCGCCAATCAATAAAGTTTTCAACCTTGATAAATTCACTCTCGCTTGCAAGAGAAACAATCTGTGTAATGGTTGAATGTTCGGCCTCTCTTGTTATTTTAAGAGAAACGCGTGCTGCACCATTCTCTGCAATTTCAAACTTAGGTGTGTTTGCAAAGCATTTCGGCTCCTTGTCTATATCCTCTTTTCTGATTTCCCAGCTTGGGTAAGAAAGAGCGCCTGTGTCATTCAACAAAGCCATTTTGATAGGGGAGCTGAGCAGCTGAATTCGGTTTTTCTTATCAACGATTGAAGCAATATCGCCGTTCTTGTTGAATACAACCTGGTATTTGCTGTTTTCAATAATGTGTTCGTTGATTTTTAAATCTGTTTTAATTGTGCATTTGCTGTTTGCCGCTTTAACATCATAAACCTTGTAGCCAAGCGGCTGCACCTCAGCAAGAAATACAATATCAAACTCTTTGCCGATTTTTCTGATAATCTGGCTCGGAACTTCATTTCCGTTTTTGTCAACAACCTTAATGAATGTTCCGTTGTGCTTTAATTTAATGTGTGCTGAAACAGCATCTTTTCTTTTCTGTGCAGATGGATTGTTTACGATAACGGCACATTCGGAAACCCATTCCGTGTCAAGCTCATTTGCTATTGCACCGACAGCGCCGACATATTCGTTTTTAAACTGGCTTAATGAAACGAAATAATCATTGTAAGCCTCGTTGTAAACCTCCATATTGGATGTGCCCGTAATGTCATCATGAAACTGATGACGGATGACACGCCTCCATGCATCATTGATGTTTTTCTGCGGATATTTGTAAACGCCGATTGCATCTGCAAGAACGCAGGCTTTTTCGGTTGTATCAGCAAGATTTTCATTCTGTGCATTCAGCCTTTTGCTCATTGCTCTTGATGTGTATGCACCTGCGCCGTGAGCTGTCATAAGAAGCTCGTTGTTCCAAACAGGGAAAGTTTCTTTAACACTTTCAGGCAGCTTTTCAAAATCGTTGAACATTTCATCCGATGCTGCTGGGACAACTTCAAAATCGCTTTCCTTATTTTTTAAAACGCTTTTTTCAACCGCCGCAACGCTTTCCTCGGTAGGAGCGCCGCCCCAGTCGCCTGTGCCATAAAGGTTCAGCGTCTGCGGGAAATTAAACCTGTTTGCATTGGCTGCTATTTTATTTATGATTGTAAGGTCGCCGCGAACATCATCCGTAAATTTATATCTGTAGGATCTTGCATCAATTGAAGCAAATACCTTAGAGCCGTCAACACCCTGCCAGATACCAATATCAAATGGCTGACCATACGCGGAACCCCAGCTTAATTTCTGCGTTGTAAAGCCGTTAAGCCCTGCGTGCTTCATAACAGACGGAAGTGCATAGCCGAAACCGAAGCAGTCGGGCAGGAAAATATCTGTTGATTTCTTGCCGAATTTCTCTTTGAAATATCCGTTTCCTAAAAGGATATTACGGAATAAAGCCTCGGGGGATGGAATGTTTACATCGCCGTTTTCATAGCTTGAGCCGGAAACGCACCATCTGCCCTCATCAATCAGCTTCTTGATGATTTCAAAATGCTTCGGATAATATTCCTCAATAAGCGCATAGCGGAACGCACCCTCAAAATTAAATCTGTAGTGCGGGTACTTTTCAATCAAATCAAGATTTTTTGCAATCGTGTCTGTTATGTATTCTTCAATTGTTGTTGCAAGGTTCCAGCGCCAGACTGTATCTAAATGTGCCGTTGCAACTGTGTAAACTTTTTTCTTTTCCATTGTATCGCCTTATTTTTCAATTATTTCATAGGTGAATTCGTATGTTTCCTGTAAAGCCTTAACCTTATCCTCGTTGTCCTCAATAAAGGTTTCGGTGTAAATGGATTTGCCGTCAACAGAGTAGTCCTTAACAATCTGATTAAGAGCCTCCCATGCTTCATCAGCCTTTTCATAATTGTCCTCGAATTTAATTAAAAATTCTCTGTGTTTTGGTAATCTTACTTTCATTATCTGTTCTCCCTAAAAATTTTTTTATATTATAAATTATCACCCACCCCCTTTCATGTAATACTCTTTTTTAAATATAATATTCAAGTAAA
>JAIDLO010000032.1 GCA_029050995.1 Eubacterium sp.
ATATAAAACAGAAAATGCCGAAGAAATCGTTCAGGAGAAAATATTTAATCTTGCGGATGAAGTCAAAACAGTGGTTGAGGCTTTGGATAATGCAGATGCACCAAAGGATGAAACACCTGTTTCCGATGTAAAGCAGAAAGAATCTAATGAACCTACCATAGACGGTGTGCCTGTTTCGGATGTTAAAACAGTTGTTGGTGTTCGTACTGAAAGATTCCTTCATAGATTTTCAAAAAAGAGAAAGCTTGGATGGAATTGGGGCGCATTTTTCTTTGGTCCGTATTATTTTATGTACAGAAAAATGTTTGGCGAAAGCTTTGTTTTTCTTGCTATTCCTTTTGTTGTAAATTTAATAATTAATAATGTATTTTCATCAGCTATGCTTGTTTTGAAAAATATTTTTGATGAAATGTTTGCTGTTGCAGCTACTTATGATACGGCAAAAATGGCTGCGTTTTTAAAGAACTCTATTGCAGCTCCGGAAAACAAGCAGGCGTGGATGGTTATTTTGATAACACTGGCAGTTTCTTTCGGAATAAGAATTATTGCGGCTTTGATTGCTGATAATCAATACCGCAAAAGAGTTGTTAAAATTATTAAAATTGTTGATGAAAAGGTTGATCTCGGCGAGTCCTTTTCTTTGGTAGGTCCTGTAATGGGCAGTGAAAATATGAGCCAGAGTGATCTCAGAAGAATGTTTCTTGCAAAGCAGGGCGGCGTAAATATTCTGTTTCCGTTTATTTTATTTGCGATTGCCTTTTTCTCAAATCTGATTTGATTTGGTTCATATAGTTTAAGAGGGTAAAATGATGAAAGTTAGAAAGGCTATAATACCTGCAGCAGGCATGGGAACAAGAGTGCTTCCTGCATCAAAGGCAGTTCCGAAGGAAATGCTGAATATTGTTGATAAGCCTGCAATTCAGTATATTGTTGAAGAGGCTTTTGCTTCGGGAATTGAAGAGATTCTTATTATTACAAACAGAAATAAAGATGCAATCGAAAATCATTTTGATCATGCATTTGAGCTTGAAGCAAAGCTTGCCGAAAATGAAAGTAAAAAAGAAATTCTCAATAATGTGTTAGCCTGCTCAAATCTTGGAAATATATATTTTTTAAGGCAGAAAGAAACAAAAGGGCTTGGTCACGCTGTTCTTTGTGCAAAGAATTTTATCGGGAATGAGCCGTTTGCCGTGCTTTACGGCGATGATGTTATTATCTCCGAAACGCCGGTAACAAAGCAGCTTTGCGAGGCTTATGAAAAATATCAAAAAGGCGTTGTCGGCGTTAAGGAAGTTCCGGACGAGAGAATAACAAAGTATTGCTCGCTTAAAACAGAGAATATTGAAGGTAATTGCTATCGCTGTACGGATATGATAGAAAAGCCAAAGCCGAATGAAATTCTCGGCAATCATGCCATTCTTGGCAGAGTTGTTCTTCCGCCGGAAATTTTTGATATTCTTGAAAACACACCTGTTGGCGCAGGCAATGAGCTTCAGCTTACGGATGCTATGAAGGTGCTTGCGCAAACAGAAAGCGTTGTTGCTGTTGAATATGAGGGCAAACGCTATGATATGGGTAATAAATTCGGTATTCTTGAAGCGAATATTGAAGTTGGTCTTAATCATCCTGAAACAAAGGATGAGCTTAAAGTATACATAAAGAAAATTGCTGAAAGCCTTGATTGATAGGCTTTGGAAATCGAGGGAACATTATTGAATAATTATTATCAGCCGCCGCAGTTTAATCAGCCGAATTTCAATTATAATGAGGCTGCAATTCAAACGCAGTATTATATGGAAAAGGCAAGACAGGAAAGAAAAGAAATCAGGCATCTTGGCAATATGTTTGGCATTGTAATGTCTGCTTTCGTGGTTTTACAGTTAATCTGTGTTCTTCTTCTGAAAGCTTTTAATTTACAGGATTTGTATGATCAGTCAGCATTGTTTCAAACCTGTTTTAATATCATTGTTGTTGATTTGATTTGTATTGTAATTCCTTTCGGGCTTCTGGCTTTTCTGAATAGGAAAAAATATGAAACAGATATTATTCCGACAAAAAAAGTTTCCGGCAAAGATATGTATCTGTGGGTTACTTTCGGTATGCTCTGCTGTATTGGTGCAAATTATATTGTTGGTTTAGTGGTTTCTTTCCTTAAATTATTAGGTCATGATCCTTTTCAGTTTGATACACCGGAGCCGGATTCTTTTATAACAAGTATTGCCATTGCAATCGGAACAGCCGTTATGCCTGCACTTTGTGAAGAATTTGGTATGCGCTGCTGTGGCTTGGGCGTTCTCAGAAAGCACGGAAAAGCATTTGGCGTTATCGCTGTTTCCATTGTTTTCGGCTTGATGCACGGAAATATGATTCAGTTTGTTTTTGCAACACTTGTTGGCTTGATTTTAGGCTATGTAACGGTTAAAACAGACAGCATTGTTCCTGCTGTTTTAATTCATTTGTTTAATAACGGAATGAGCGTTGTTTCAAGCATTGTCGAGCATTTTTCCAATGTGAAAGCTGATGATATAACACTTTGGTTTTTTGCTGTCTGGATTGCCCTTGGCGGTATATCCGCCGTTGTTCTCGGATTTAAGGGCTGTTTCAAAAGAAGCAAAAAAACAATGCCGGAGCCGTTTCAAAACTCAACAGGTAAGAAGCTTGCAGCATTTTTCTTTGTTCCGGGTATGATATTCCCGTTCCTGTATTTTGTTGCAACTATATTATTTACAGTCGGATGAATGAATTTATGAAAAGGGCAATAGAGCTTGCCCAAATCAGTGCAGCAGAGGGAGAAGTTCCCGTTGGCGCAGTAGTGGTTAAAGATAATATAATCGTAGGCGAAGGCAGAAACAGACGAGAGCTTGGAAAAAATGCACTTTATCATGCAGAGGCAGAGGCGATAGATCAAGCCTGCAAAGCACTTGGCGGTTGGCGTCTTTGGCAATGTGAAATGTATGTAACCTTAGAGCCGTGCCCGATGTGTGCAGGGGCTATTATCAATTCAAGAATAAAAAAGGTTACCTTTGGTGCATATGATAAAAAGGCAGGCTCGTTCGGCTCAGTTGTGAATTTTAATGATTTGCCTTACAATCATAAGCCGGAAATTGTCGGCGGTGTTTGCGAAGAAGCATGTTCGGCTCTGTTGAAAGACTTTTTTAAAAAATTAAGAAATGTAAAGTAAATAACTTTACAATGCAGTGTGGTGTAAGCTACACTGCTTTTTTTGTTTTATAATTGTTTTTTTATGTTTTATGTTTGTAATACTGATTATTATATAGCTTTTGGCTGATAAGTGTGCTATTATATAACTATATATTATATATGAAAGGTAAAAATTTATGGAAAAGATTTTAGTAAACTATACTGTAAAGGGAGAAAACTTTACAACAGAAAATTTGAATTCTGCTCATTTTTCTATTGAAAAACAGGAGGACGGTTGCAGAACAACGGTTTATTTTGATGCAAAAGAGCCTTTAACAATTCAGAAATTTCAAATCATTTTTCCTTATCAGTTCAATAAGGACAATCGTGTGTATGTAAACGGTTATCAGTCCTGGACAGACAGCAGGGAATATTTCATTGATGAAGAAATGACCGAGCTTAAGAAATTCACGGAATTTCTTGTTAAAACGCCCATTATGAAAAGAATAGGTATCGGCAAAGCAGGGGACTATGCTTTTTGCGAATATCCAAGAAAAACGGGCGTTTTCTATGGCTGGTCTTACGGCTATGTAAGAACGAATGATCAGGTGGATATCTTTGGCTCTCTCAGCGAAAGATGCGGATTTACGATTGTTCGCTTTGATGTTGAAAATCAGCAGGTTATTCTTGAAAAGGAATTAGAGGGTGTAACCTTTTCGGGTAAAACACTGATTGCGGATTATGCTCGTATTACGGATGAATATGATGCTGCATTTGATAAATATTTTGATTTAATGGGCGTTAAATGCCGTCAAACAGAAAAGAAATGCGGCTATACAACATGGTATAACTATTACGGCTCAATAACAGAGGATATCGTTATCCGTGATTTGGAATCTCTTTCCAAGCTGGATGAAAAGGTTGATATTTTCCAGATTGATGACGGCTATCAAAAAGCAATCGGCGATTGGCTTGAAACGAAACAGGATAAATTCCCGAATGGAATGAAGAAGATTGCTGATGAAATCCATAAAAAAGATATGCTTGCAGGCTTGTGGCTTGCGCCGCTTGCTGTAACGGCAAATTCCTCTGTTTATAAAAATCATAGGGACTGGCTTGTTCATGATGAAAAAGGCAAGCTCTATGTTGCAGGACCAAACTGGGGACCATTCTATTCATTGGATATCTACAATAAAGAGGCTGCTGATTATATCAGACATTTCTTTGATGTTATCCTGAATGACTGGGGTTATGATATGGTTAAGCTGGATTTCCTTTATGCCGCTTGCTGTATTCCGATTCATGGTAAATCCCGAGGCCAGATTATGTGTGATGCAATGGATTTAATCCGTGATTGTGTTGGCGATAAAATGATTCTCGGCTGTGGTGTTCCGCTTATGCCTGCTTTTGGCAAGGTTGATTTCTGCCGTATCGGTGCGGATGTTAATCTTGAATGGGTAAGACAGGAATATAAACACCGTGAAGATGTAAGCACACCGAATACAGTGAACTGCACTGTTTTCAGACGCCATTTAGACGGCAGAGCATTCCTGAATGATCCTGATGTATTTTTCTTAAGAGATAACAATATCAAAATGAATTTTGAACAAAGAGCGTTGCTGGCTAAGGTAAACAGCTATTTCGGAAGCCTTCTTTTCGTTTCTGATAATGTTGAAGATTACAAGGATCATCAAATGAAAGTATTTTTGAATACAATCAAAAAGAAAGATATTAAAATCGTGAATGCCGGATTTGCAGAAAAACATATTATTTCTGTTACCTGCCTTGTAGAAGGCAAGGAAGAAAGCTTTAAATTTAATTCGGAAACAGGCGAAGTTTGTTGAAAATTTGAGGGGTAAATATGAAAAAGATTAATTTGGGTGCTATGGTATCTGATGTAACAAACCATTGGAAAACACCGGCAGAGGGTAAGTATATATCTTATGGCGAATTTACGGCATACAGTATAGGCGGTATCGGTTCTACACATCTGTGGCTGCCCCCGATCGAAAGCCGGTAGCTCTCGGTGGTCG
>JAIDLO010000033.1 GCA_029050995.1 Eubacterium sp.
AGATAATGTATGGATGTGGTTAACAAACAGAAAAGTGACCAATAAGAATGTGACAAAGATAATAAGCTGTGCAAAAACAAGAGATTATATAGAAAATCAAGGATTTAAAGAAATTGAAGTTATAAAAGATATCTACGGCAATAATCGAATGGTTAAAGCTGTAAAATAAAAGTTTGGAAGTGTATTATGTCTTTATTAAGTGTTTTAAGAAGCGGGGATGCTTCATTAATTCTTGCAGTTGTTCTTTCAAGAATATTTGTTGTATTTTTCTGTCTGCCGATCCATGAGTTTGCGCACGGCTGGGCTGCGTACAAAATGGGCGATCCAACTGCAAAAAACTTGGGTAGATTAACATTAAATCCGTTTCCGCATCTTGATTTATTCGGAACAATTATGTTATTCTTATTTGGTATCGGTTATGCAAATCCGGTTCCGGTTACAACAAGGAATTTCAAAAATCCGAAAAAGGGTATGATCGTAACATCGCTTGCAGGTCCCGGATCAAATGTATTATTGGCATTTATCTTTATCTGCCTTTATTATATTGCTTTGCTTCTTCCGTCAAGCCTTGTTATGAGTTTTATTGTAATATTCTTGCATTATGCTGCAACAATCAATGTTTCTCTTGCAGTGTTTAATCTTCTTCCGATTCCGCCGCTTGACGGCTCAAAGGTTATCGGATTCCTTATTCCAACGAAAACTTATTTCAAAGTTCTTCAGTATGAACGCTATATTATGATTGGTCTTTTGGTTCTGCTCTTTACAGGTGCTCTTGACACACCGATTGCGTTCATTTCAGATAAATTGTTGTGGCTTATTTCATTTATTCCGAGTTTACTATTTAGTCTTATTGGTTGAGGTTTTATGGATCAGTTAAAGTACAAGCTTGAGGTGTTTGAAGGTCCTATGGATCTTCTACTGCATCTCATAAGCAAGCATAAATTGAATATTAACGATATTCCGATTGTTGAGCTTGTGAATCAGTATCTTGATTATGTTCGCCAGATGGAAGCTGCAGATTTTGATATTGCAGGCGATTTCCTTGAAATGGCTGCAAGGCTTATCTATATCAAAACTGTTTCACTTCTTCCAAGGCACGAAGAAGCTGAAAAGCTGAAAACAGAGCTTACCGGCGAGCTGATTGAATACAGGGATTGTAAGCTTATGGCTGAAAAGCTCAGTAAGCAGACAGACGGCTTTAACCGCTATGTCCGTGATCCGCAGCCGGGATACATAAATTATGATTATGAGCGTTTTCATGAGGGCGAAGAACTTTTGAATGCATATATAGCTGCTGCCGGCAGAGCGCAGAGAAAGCTTCCGCCGCCTATTGATTCATTCAAAGTTATTGTTGCAAGAAAATTTGTTAATGTTGCGTCTAAAATCAGCACCGTTATGCGAAAGCTCTGGAACGGTAAAAAGGTAAAATTCTTAAAGCTTTTTGAGGGTGCTGAAACGAAAAGCGATCTTGTTGCAACATTTCTTGCAGTTCTTGAGCTTGCGAAAACAAAGAAAATATCGATTGAGGGTGCAATGCATAACCCTGATGTTCAGATTATTAATGAGGTAGAAAATATTGAGTAAGGAAAATATTATATCTAAGCTTGAAGCAATGCTTTTCGCATCGGGCGAGCCTGTTGAGGCAGCAAAGCTGGCAGAGCTTCTTGAGCTTGATATTGAAAATGTAACAAAAATGCTTGCGCATTTGGGCGATTTATATGATGAAAGAAACAGCGGTATCTGTCTTGTTCGTATAGACGGAAAGTACCAGCTCTGCACAAGAGAGGAATATGCTGATGATGTAAGGGCTCTTCTTGAAATAAAGAAGAATACACCTTTATCGCAGGCTGCATTTGAGGTGCTTGCAATCGTTGCTTATAATAAATCGGTAACCAAAAGCTTTATTGAGCAAATCAGAGGTGTTGATTGTTCAGGTCCTGTTGGAAATCTTGTTCAAAAAGGGCTTATCGAAGAAAAAGGCAGGCTGGATTTGCCTGGCAGACCGCTTGTTTATGGCACAACTGATAGATTTTTAAGATGCTTTTCATTAAACAGTCTTGAGGATTTGCCTGAGCTTCCGTCTGTTGAAGAGGTTGAAAAGATTGCAAAGGATCATGGTCAGACCTCTCTTTTTGAAGATGAAAACAGCAAAATACTTACAGAAAATGCAGAAGACGAAGAATAGCATTTGAAAGGATGATGCAAATGGTTGTATTTTTAATAATTCTTGCAGTTCTTGTTGTTATCGTTTCCGTTCTTCTTTCTATTTCTGCTACCTTTACGATTACATATAATTCAAAATGGGAAACAACTGTTAAGCTCCTTTGGATTGATAAGGAAATAGAATTGACTAAAATTTTGTCTTTTATTCTGTTTCCGGAGAAAAAGGCAGAGGAAACAAAATCCGGTCTGAAAAATAAATCCGCTTCAAAGGAAAAGACTGTAAAAGAAGAAAATACTGCTGAAATTACAGAAGCTGAAAAGAATAAGGCAGACGATCAAGAGAATAAATCGGAAAATAAACCGAAAGAAAATAAACCTAAAAAAGAAAATTATATAAAGGAAATATGGCGGAAAGACGGCATTGTCGGCATAATGAGTTTTGTTTCAAATTTAATTGAAACTGCCTCAGATGCTGTATTAACTTTGTTTAGGGGCTTCCATATTCACTCACTTTATGTTAAAATACTTGTAGGCGGCGGAGATGCCGCTGATATTGCACAGGCTTATGGACGAGTTTGTAAGTATTATTATCCGCTTAAGGGTATGATTTTAAACGGAATGAAAGTTGATTATTATGACGACTGGATTGCGCCCGATTTTATTGCACCAAGAAATGAATATGGCTTTCAGTTTATCGGCTCTATAAGCGTATTTACAATTCTGAAGATTCTGCTTACAGCAGGAAAAACCTTTGTGCTTAATATTATTAAAAATAAATAATCTGTTTTAAGGAGATATAATTATGAAAGAAACACCAGTAAACAAAATAATGGAAAACACGCTTGAAAAAATGCGTGAAATGGTTGATGTATCAACAATTATCGGCGAGCCTATGGTAACAGGCGATACAACGCTTATTCCTGTTTCCAAGGTATCCTATGGCTTTACAAGCGGCGGCACAGATCTTCCGTCAAAAACAAACGCTGAGCTTTTCGGCGGCGGCGGTGGTGGAGGTATCACTATTTCTCCTGTTGCTTTTATTGTTATTCAGAATGATAAAGTAAGATTAATGCAGATTGATAATTACACTTCATCTGCTGATCGTGCAATTTCTATGATTCCGGAGCTTGTTGATCAGGTTTCTCAGCTTCTTAAAGCAAAGAATAATGATACCGAAGCTAAAAGTGAAGAAAAAGCTGAATAATTCGTATTAAATTTTAATCACCTGCTGCATATATATTTTAGCAGGTGATTATTTTGTTGAAAAAGTTTTCCTTGATTTTAGCTTTTCTTCTTTTTATTCCAACAGTTTCCTATGGTGCGGAATGCAGTGCTGCCTCGGCAATTGTGATTGACGGCTTAACAAATGAAATTCTTTATGAGAAAAATGCTTATGAAGAACGAAGTATGGCATCCACTACGAAGATTATGACCTCGCTTATTGCTTGTGAAAGCGGAAAGCTGGATGATGTTGTTTCCGTAACGGATGAAATGGTAAATGTAATCGGAACATCATTGGGGCTCAGGGCAGGGGATAAAATTTCTCTTTATGACCTTGTTGTCGGTATGCTTATCGTTTCGGGTAATGATGCCGCCAACGCTGTTGCAATTCATCTTGGCGGAAGTGTTGAGGGCTTTGCAAAAATGATGAATGAAAAGGCGCAGTCAATCGGTATGAAGAATTCTCTTTTCGTAACGCCGTCAGGTCTTGATGAGGGCAAGCATCATTCAACGGCATATGATATGGCTGTTCTTGCTTCCTGTGCCATTAAAAATGAAATCTTTGCACAGATTTGCAAAGAAAAGCGAATGGAAGTAACAATTAACGGAGAAAAGCATTCTGTTTATAATCATAATAAGCTTTTGTCTTTTCTGGATGACTGCATTGGCATTAAAACAGGGTATACAGATAAGGCGGGAAGATGCCTAGTTTCCGCTGTAAACAGAAACGGCAAAATCATGATTTGTGTAACGATGAATGACGGAAACGACTGGAATGATCATATTTCACTTTTCAAAGCGTGTGATAAAAAGTATCAGAAAAAAGAATTTAAGGATGTTGTTAATATCAATGTTGTCGGCGGATATCAGGATAAGATTTCAGCTTCTTATTCTGCTGAAGTTAATGTTTTAGATTCCGAACAGGTAACAGTTGAATGTTATTATTTTCCGTTTGTTTATGCGCCTGTTGAACAGGGCAGTGAAATCGGAAAAATCATTGTAAAATATAAAGAAAAGGAAGTAACTTCTGCGCCGATTACGGCAGAAGAAAGTGTTGAATATTATGCCAAACAAGAATGATGTAAGGCTTCAGAAATTTATGGCAGACTGCGGTGTAGCTTCCCGCAGAAAAAGCGAAGAAATTATTGAAGCAGGAAAGGTTAAAGTAAACGGTCATATTGCGCATATCGGCGATAAAATCAATCCGAAAAAGGATTTGGTAACCGTTTACGGCAAAAAGCTTAATAAAGTAAATTCCATGCGTTATATTATGCTCCATAAGCCGAGAGGCTATCTGACTACTGTTTCGGATGAGCTCGGCAGAAAAACAGTTATGGATTTGGTTAAGGATGTTAACGAAAGAGTTTATCCTGTCGGCAGGCTGGATAAGGATTCCGAGGGGCTTCTTATCTTAACGAACGACGGCTCTTTCGCAAATGCTTTAACGCATCCGCGCCATAACTTTGCAAAGGTTTATCGTGTAACGGTTCGCCCTGCTGTTTCTGATGAAATGCTTTATAAGCTCAGAAACGGAATTGAAATAGACGGCAGGGAAACAGCCCCTTGCGAGGTTACTGTTATTACGCAGGAGCAGGGCAGAGTTGTCCTTGAATTCATACTCCACGAAGGCAGAAACCGCCAGATCAGAAAAATGTGCGATGCTGTCGGCTTGGAGGTCGCAAGACTAAAAAGATCCTCTATGGGCTCATTAAAGCTTGGTATGCTCCCGCAGGGTAAATGGCGAGACCTTACCGAAAACGAAGTTAAAAAGCTCCTCCGCTCCTCTGAGAAAAAGGTTGTAGAGTAATTTAAGATAAAGTTAAAAATAAAACGGCATTGATTTCAATGCCGTTTTTTACTGTCAATAATGAGGCGTGAACAGATTTGGTTTATGTAGGGTGCGATGACCAAATCGTACCGTAAGCTAATAATTATAATTAAAATAATAAAAAAAACAGTTGTAATTATAAATATAAAGTGTTAGAATACCGAAGAATAGATATTTCTGGAAGTTTTGACTTTTTCAGAATTATGATTAATCTATCAAGGAGGATTTTTAAGTGAGTGAACTTACAGTAACAAACACTGAAGCACGCAAAAGGCTTTTATCGCTTTTTGATGAAGGCACTTTTACAGAGCTTGATGCTTTTGCTAAATCTGCAGACGGCGAGATTGAAGTTGTTGCAGGCTACGGCTCAGTAAATGGTGTTTATGTATATGCTTTCTCACAGGATGTAACTGTAGACGGCGGTGCAATCAGCGTTGCACAGTGTGCTAAAATTAAAAAGATTTACGAACTTGCTAAGAAAACAGGTTCAGCTGTTATCGGTATTTACGATTCAAACGGTATGAAGCTTAAAGAGGGCTTTGAGGCTCTGAATGCTTACGGCGAAATTTTAAAGGCTTCAACATCAGTTTCAGGTGTTGTTCTTCAGATTTCAGTTGTTGCAGGCGCATGCCTTGGCACTTCTGCTCTTATGGCAAATATGGCAGATGTTGTTATTGCGGCTAAGGATGCAGATTTCTATGTAACAGCTCCAAGTGGTGTAACTGCTGAGGACTCTTTCAAGCAGGGAACAGTAGATATCCTTGCTGATGATGTTGATGCAGCTATTGCTTCTGCAAAAGAATTGGTTTCAGTTCTTCCTTCAAATAATCTTGAAGCAGCTCCGATGTTTGATTTTGAAGAAAAGTTTTCAGATGTTGCTGATGCAGACACTTCTGCAAAGGATATTATCTATGCAGTTGCTGATGACAACAGCGTTGTTGAAATCAAAGCAGGCTATGCTGAAAATGTTGTAACTGCTTTTGCGCAGATGGGCGGCTCAACAGTCGGCTTCGTTGCATTTGACGGCAAGGCTGTTTGCCCGAATTGTGCATATAAGGCTGAAGCTTTCATCAAGCTTTGTGATGCGTTTAATATTTCAATTGTTACCCTTGTTAATGCAAAGGGCTTAAATAGTGAAAAAGAAAATCAGATGCTCGTTGCTGCTACGAAGCTTACATCAGCTTATGCAACTGCAACCTGCCCGAAAATTTCTGTTGTAACAGGTAAGGCAATCGGCGCTGCTTATATTGTGCTTGCAGGAAAAGGCTCAAATGCAGACCTTGTTTTCGCTTGGGATACTGCTGTTGTTTCTCCTCTTGAAACAGAGTCTGCCGTTTCATTCCTTTATAATGACAGACTTGCTGCAGGCGAAAACAGAGCAGAGCTTGAAAAGGAATATGAAGCTGATATGGCTTCTCCGTTCACAGCAGCTGCTTGCGGCGCTATTGATGATATCTTTGTTCCTGCCGAAACAAGAACAAAGCTTATGAACGCTCTTAGCTTTTTAGACAGCAAAAGAGAAACTACAATTCCAAGAAAACATTCAGTTAAATAATAGGAGGATTAACGATTATGAAAAGATATACAATTACAGTAAATGGAACACCTTATGATGTAACAGTTGATGAGGCAGGTGCTTCTGCTCCTGCTCCTGTAGCCGCTGCCCCTGCAGCTCCTGTAGCAAAGCCAGCCGCTGCTCCTGCTCCTGCAGCTAAACCGGCTGTATCCGGCGCTGAAGGTTCAGTTAAGGTTGAGGCTCCTATGCCCGGTACAATTCTTGATGTTAAAACATCTGTTGGCGCTTCAGTTAAGTCCGGCGATGTTCTCTGCATCCTTGAAGCAATGAAAATGGAAAATGAAATTGTTGCTCCTGCTGACGGAACAGTTGCGTCTATTGCTGCAAATAAGGGCGATAGCGTTGAAGCAGGCCAGGTTCTTGTTACTTTAAACTGAGGTGACGGATATGGCAAAAATTGGTATTACCGAAACTGTTCTCCGTGATGCACATCAGTCTTTGATTGCAACAAGAATGAGAACAGATGAATTTGAAGATATTCTCGAAAAAATGGATAAAATCGGCTATCATTCACTTGAGTGCTGGGGCGGTGCAACATTTGATTCCTGCCTCCGTTTCCTCAATGAAGATCCTTGGGACAGACTTCGTCTTATCCGTAAAAAATGCCCGAACACAAAGCTTCAGATGCTTTTCAGAGGTCAGAATATGCTTGGCTACCGCCATTATGCAGACGACCTTGTTGATTATTTCGTAAAGAAAAGTATTGATAACGGTATTGATATTCTTCGTATATTTGATGCTTTGAATGATGTAAGAAACCTTGAAACAGCTATCAACTCTGCAAAGAAATACGGCGGACATGTTCAGGCAGCTATTTCTTACACAACAGGTCCTGTTTTCGATATTGATTATTACTGCAATTATGCAAAGCAGCTTGAAAATGCAGGTGCAGATTCAATCTGTATCAAGGATATGGCTGGTCTTTTAACACCATACGGCACTTATGATTTGGTTAAGGCTCTTAAATCAACAGTGAATATTCCGATTCAGCTTCATTCTCATTATACATCCGGTCTTGCTTCTATGGTTCAGCTTAAGGGTATTGAAGCAGGTGTTGATGTTATTGATACCGCTATGAGCCCGCTTGCTATGGGTACTTCTCATCCTGCAACAGAATCTATGGTTGCTGCGCTTCAGGGTACTGAATATGATACAGGTCTTGACCTGAAAGCATTAACAGAAATCCGTGAGTTCTTTGTACCGCTTCGTGAAAAGTATATTGCAGATGGTCTTTTGAATACAAAGATGCTCGGCGTAGATGCAAATACGCTTCTTTATCAGGTACCGGGCGGTATGCTTTCAAATCTTCTCAATCAGCTTAAGCAGGCTGGTAAGGCAGATAAGCTTGAAGAGGTGCTTGCTGAAGTTCCTCGTGTTCGTGAGGACAGCGGTTATCCTCCGCTTGTAACGCCAACCTCTCAGATTGTTGGTACACAGGCTGTATTCAATATCATTATGGGCGAACGCTATAAAATGGTTACTAAAGAGTTCAAGGATATGGTTGCAGGTAAGTATGGTAAAACACCTTGCGATATTGATCCTGAATTCAGAAAGAAGATTGTTGGCGAAGATCCTGTTATTGATTGCCGTCCTGCTGATCTTCTTAAGCCTGAGCTTGATAAGTTCAAGGGCGAAATCGCTGAATTCTATGAGCAGGAAGAGGATGTTCTCTCCTATGCTCAGTTCGATCAGGTTGCTGTTAAGTTCTTCGAAAAGAGAAGAGACGCAAAGTATAACCTTGACGGTAAACATGATGATATCAAAACCAAGGTTCATCCTGTATAAAAATCAATAAGAACCTGATTACTATTGTAATCAGAACCTTGTTATTATTTCGTAATAATAAACAATCGTATGGGCGGAATCCATTTCCGCCCGTTTTTCTTTATATTGCCAACACAATTCCAATTTGATATAATTATGATATATTATTCAATTACTCGGAGAAATACTATGAACATTTTTATGATTGGCGGTACAGGGCTTCTTGGCTCTGCTGCTGCGCAGATTTTTATTGATAAAGGGCATACTGTTAAAACGCTTTCTCTTCCTCCGCTTCCTGACGGTGCAAATCTTCCAAAGGAAATGGAAATCATTTTAAAGGATGCAAACAAGCTTTCTGATGATGAAATGCTTGAGCTTATGAAAGGCAGCGATCTATTCGTTTTTGCAACAGGTGTTGATGAAAGAATTGAATTTCCAGCACCTGTTTATGATGCGTATTATAAATATAATATTGCTCCGCTTGAACGGCTGCTGCCTCTCGCTAAAAGGGCGGGAATGAAAGGTGCAGTTGTCTGCGGCTCGTATTTTGCCTGGCTTGCAAAGAATCGTCCGGATATGAAGCTTTGCGACAAACATCCTTATATTAAAAGCAGAATAGACCAGGAGCGTGTTTGTGAAAGATATTCGGATATTGATTTTCAGGTCGGCGTGCTGGAGCTTCCGTATATATTCGGCACACAGACGGGCAGAAAACCGGTTTGGGTTATTCTTATCGAACAGCTTCAACGCTTTGAAAAAATGCCGTTTACAATGTATCCTGCAGGCGGAACAGCTATGCTTACAGTAAGGCAGGTAGGGCAGGCGATTGTCGGTGCGGCAGAGCAGGCAATCGAAGCAGTTAAAAGCTATAAGGGTAAATTCCGTGCTTATGGCATATCGTGTTATAATATGACATGGCGTGAATTCCTTAAAATCGTTTATCGTGCTATGAATGGTACACCGAATCGAAAAATTGTTGATGTTTCGAAAAGTGCCTTCAAAGCCTTTGGCTTGGTTATGCGCAAGGATTATAAAGAAAGAAATGTGGATGCAGGTATTGATCCTGTAGGTCTTGCAGACATTATGGGTATGAATCTCTTTATCCCGACGGATGATTGCAAGGAGCTCGGCTGTACGAATGATGATATCGAAAAAGCTATTTTTGATTCTATCAAACTTTCTAAAGAAGCATTTGAGGGTAAGGCAGAGCTTGTTGGTATGAAAGGCGAATAATAGGAGGTAATTAAATGTTTCAGCAAAGTTTTATAATAGACAGAGAGCCGATTTTTATAATAGAAATGGGCATCCTGCTTATTTATGCAATTATAATGCTCATAAGAAAAGTAAAGTTTAAAAGGTTTGTGCTTAATCTGGCGTTTGGATTTTATATAGCTGTAATCATTGCTATTTGCTTTTTTCCTATGGCTTCAATAGAAGGACTTTATATCCCAAACAGTTTTGTTCCGTTTAAAAGCACTATAGAATGTATATCTAATTTTATAAGAAATGATGCATTGCATGACTTTATACCTGTAGTTGGTAACTTTGTTATGCTTATGCCGTTGGGTGTGTTTTATAGTATTTATGTGAAAAACTTTAAATTGCGTTTCCTTTATGTTCTTCTGTTTTCCGTATCCATAGAAACAATGCAGTTTGTTATAGGTTTGATTATTGGCTGTAATTATAGAAGTACTGATATTGATGATGTCATTTTAAATACTGCCGGCGGAATTATAGGAATTCTTTTATTCAGTTTATTGAAAAAGATGTATTTCAAATTAAAAAAAGCATAAAAAGAGGCTATGCGAAAGCATAGCTTTTTTTATGTTAAAAAAATTTCTTGACAATTTATTTTATCAATAGTATCATTGCATTAGTTAAGTAGCACAGTGACAAGGAGGTACAGTATGGAATATCAGTTTGACAATGAAAAGCCAATCTATATTCAGCTTGTTGAGCTTATTAAAAAAGAAATCGTTTCTGGCAGGATGAAAAGCGGGGAGAAGATACCGTCTGTCCGCGAGCTTGCAGTACAGGCAAAGGTTAATCCGAACACCGTGCAGAAAGCGCTTGCCGAGCTTGAACGCTTCGGGCTGATTTATACCGAAAGAACAAATGGCAAATATGTTACCGAAAATACGGATATCATTAAAAATTATAGAAATGAGCTGATAGGCGAAAGGGTAAACAGCTTTTTAACCGATATGATAAATATGGGTGTCGGCAGTGAGGAAATTGCCGAATATTTAAATCAATTGAAAGGAGATCAGAACAGTGAAGCTTCTCGAATGCAAAAATTTATATAAAAGATTTGACGGAAAAGATATACTGAAAAATGTAAATCTTACTGTTGAAAGCGGAAAAATTGTTGGCTTGCTTGGTAAGAACGGTCAGGGCAAAACAACGCTGATTAAGCTTGTAAACGATTTGCTTGTGCCTTCTCACGGAGAGGTGCTTATTAACGGTAAAAAGCCGGGTGTTGACAGCAAGAAAATTATTTCCTATTTGCCCGAAAGAACTTATCTTGATAAATCTATGACTGTAAAGCAGGCAATTATTTATTTTAGCGAGTTTTATGATAATTTCAATTCTAAAAGGGCATATGCGCTTCTTGAAAAGCTTGATCTTGATGTGAACCAGAAGTTATCCAAGATGTCAAAGGGTATGCAGGAAAAGGTGCAGCTTATTTTTGTTATGTCAAGAGAAGCAGAGCTTTATATTCTTGATGAGCCGCTCGGCGGTGTTGATCCCGCATCAAGGGATTATATTCTCGATACAATTCTTTCCAGCTTCAGCGAGGGCGCAAGCGTTATCATTTCAACGCATCTTATTGCCGATATAGAGAGAATTCTTGATGAGGTAATCTTTATTGATAAGGGTCAGATTATACTTACAGAGCCTGCGGATGAGCTGAGAAGCAGAGAAAATGCAAGTGTTGATGAGATTTTCAGGAGGATGTTCAAATGTTGATTAAATTAATTAAATATGACTTAAAGTGGATGTTTAAAATTCTTCCCGTTTTTTATGTCCTTGCCTTTTTCTTTTCAATCGTATCCTTCTTCCTTTCAAAAATTGAAGACTCGGCATTGTTTTCATTTATAAATGGTTTTTCAAACGGATTTACTGTGGCAATGGTGGTTAATGCACTCATTAATTCTGTTATAAGAGCGTGGGTAAGATTCAGGCAGAATGTTTATAAAGACGAGGCTTATCTTACACATACGCTTCCCGTGCCGCGAGAGAAAATCTTTCTTTCAAAAACACTTGCCGGAATAATCAGCGTGTTTACATCAGTAGCCGTTTCTGTTGTCTGCCTTGTAATATGCTTTTATAATATGGCAGATATGATAAATAATTTGCTCAAAGCTGTAACAGATATGCTTTCTGTTTCTTCCGCAGGTGCTGTTGCAATTGTGTTTTGTGAATTGTTTTTTCAGCTTATTTTTGTTTTGCTTTTAGGATACTGCAGTATAATTTTAGGTCATAAGTCAAATAAAAATAAGCTAGCAAAAAGCTTTATAATCGGCTTTGCAATGTATCTTGTATCCAATTTTGTTTCGGTTGCTGCTATGGGTATTGCAGGTTTTATGAATAAGGATATGATGAATTTTATCAAAACCTCTGAGCCGGTTACGCCGTCTTCTGTAAGAGTTCTGCTGGTTCTTACAATTGTTCTGTATTTTGTATACGGCATTATTTGCTATGCAATAGGAAGAAAAGCTCTGAAAAAAGGCGTTGATATTGATTAATAAGCTAAACAAGATTTTGTTTAACTAAAGTAAAACGGTGATGCTTCATTTGAAACATCACCGTTAATTTTTAAAAAATCCGCACATCCGCCGAAAACTGAGAATAACCTGCATGTTAAAGCAGGTGGGTTTTAGCCGCATTATTTTGTGCTCCCAGCGTCCGTATAAATACGGGAGGTCTGCATACCTGTAAGGCGAGCGTAAATCCCTAATAAAAGATTGTTCGGGTTATTAAAGCTTTCGGTTGTCGAGATGCACAGACCGTAAACAATATACCATTATATTATATAGTATCACTGTTCAGGTTCAAAATATTCAACCTCAAATTTTTCCTCAACCTTTGCCATAAGAATATCAGAAACTTGTTCGTATTCCATTTCGTCCTCAATTTCAGCAAGATATTCCTCGCCGTCCTCTTCAAGAACCTTAAGAATAACAACCTCGTAATCCGCCTCAACGATTTCTTCAGCGTCATCTCTGTATTCTGTTATTGCAACATAAACATCTTCGTCTGTTTCATATCTTTCAAGAAGCTCAAATAAGATTTCGTTTCCGTTATCATCTGTAACTGAAATAATACCCGGCTCGTAAAATTCTTTTTCGTTATCCATAATATTCGTCCTTTCAATTTGTCTATAATCTGTCTCTTATACAAATCACCGAGCCCACGA
>JAIDLO010000034.1 GCA_029050995.1 Eubacterium sp.
CTTTTATATTATGATTTTTTAACGGGAATCCAGATTTCACATTTGTAATCATCCGAATTCATATCCATTGCCGGATATGCCTCGATATCCATTTCGTATGTTGGAGTATAATCTGATGACGGAAAGAATTCAGCAGTTATTTTATGCCACATATTCTGAATAGCATTTGGCATAGGACCGATACATTCGAATACGAGCCAGCTTCTTGCAGGAATTTCATTGATTCTGAAACCTTTTGGTATTTCAATATTTTTATCGCAGAGGGCAGCTATAGAATAATCAAATGTCTTTTTGTCAGATGGGGAATCTCCATAGCAAATGCCGAAAATAAATGATTTATCCGTTGTTTTCTCAAGCAATGTTTTAACTGTTCCGTCCTGATGAGAGCGCTCCCAGAATGCAGGGATTGAATTTTTGTTTACACTGTCATCAATCTCGTGTGGTTCAATCTTTTCAAGCACAGTGAATGCTTCCTTTTCAATCAGTTTGTAGTTCATAATACTACCGCCTTTCAATATTAAACTAACAGACAAGCGCGAAAATGTTTTTAGCTTAGAGCCGCTTTTCTTGGCATCAGCAGGGGAGATGCCGTGAAACTTTGTAAATGCTCTTGTAAAGCTTTCAGGGGAATTGTAGCCGTACTTGAATGCAACATCAATTACCTTGCTTCTGCTTGATGCCAACTCTTTGCCGGCAAGAGTCAGCCGCCTGTTTCGTATATATTCGCCAAGAGAATATCCGCAGAGTATTCCGAAAATCTTCTGAAAATAAAAACTTGATGAAGCCGCTTCCTTTGCCACTTTATCATAATCAATGTTTTCGGTTAAATGTTCCTCAATGTAATTGATTGCATTCTGTATGCTGTTTGCCCAATTCATATTTCCACCCCTTCATTGTCTGTGCCTTCATTATAGCGGTTATCCATAACTTTATCCTAACATTTTGTGCTTTCCTGTGCAAGTATTTAAAACTTATAAGAAAAAGAGATTATCAAAAACGATAACCTCTTTTTTTTGGAGCTGATGATCGGATTTGAACCGACGGCCTATTGATTACGAAACACCGGTGGATAGAAAAATCTAATGTTTTCTAACGCTTTTTAGTGCTTTCTTTTATCTGTTTTCTGCATTATTTTTCATTCAGCGCTCTCTTCATAAACCATCTTCTAATAATAAATGGTCAATAGATGGTCGATGATTTTGTATTATGAAAATCAAAAGGTAGGGATACTGTATATTCTACAGTATCCCTATCTCGAATTCTGATGACAAACAATAGAGAAACTTAAAATAAATCTCAAATAAGTCTGGACTTCAGCAATGAATTGTGATATGTGTTGTGTTGCGAAACGCATGACTCCATTTGCTGCGACATAAATATTATGATAAATGCAAGGAATGAAAATTCCTTGCATTTATCTCTTTCTTTCTATAAAAAAAATCAAACCTCATCAGACGATGAAATTTCTTTTGCCGCTCTCTTTTCTTGCAGGCGCTCCAAGATTAATCCATAGTTTTCTTTTCTATGTGGCAGAAGGCAGGCTGAACAATCCTTGAATCCATTTTTCAGATAAGTGAAGTTCCCTCCGCAGTCTTCATATTCATACAGCGGACAGTAGCAGAACAGACAGTTGAATTCCGTTGCATTCGTTTGATGACAGGGAAAGTATTCACAGTTGGTATTGCAGAAATAGGAAAAGCCTTTGTCTTTCCATTCTGTTTCATTTTTTTGCATATAAGTTCCTCCTGTTTTCATAGAGTTAAGAATTGATTGTATATTGTTTAAACTATACTTTAATTCATCGCCTTGCCGATGTCTTTGCCATAATTACAGGTGTATCGCCATTCAACAACATCACCCTGTTTTAATTGATAGCGGCTGCAGCCATAGTTTGGAAACCATCTGTTTACGCTGAACATCCAGCCGGAACCGGAGCCGCAATCAAGTTCATATAAATTATTTATGCCTTCAACATAAGCACTGTTATAAACGGCCGTAAATGAGGCTTCCATATGTATTTTATTTTCTTTGCAAACACGCTGAAGAACATCAAAAACCGATTCGCCTTCGTAGAAAGTTACTGTTCGTTTTGAAAGGATAACTCCGTTTTTGGGGATTATGTCAATCAAATCTTTATCCAATTTATCCATATTATTGAAAACAGTTGAGCATTCAATATAGATTGTGCAGGTATATGTTTTTTTTGCAGTAGTATTCTGCTTGGTTGTTGTATTTCCTGCTTTATTTGTTGTTTTGATTTCGGTTTTCTTCGTTGTTGTCTGTTTTTGCGGTTCAATAGGCTTTGGATTACCCTCAGGAACAGGATCGGTTTTATACTTATCCTGCGTAGTGCTTTCCGTTGTTTTTTCTGTTTCTTTGTTTTTATTGCTCTCATCTGTCGCAATTTCGGTAACATCTTTATTATCTGCTTTTGTGGCTTCCTGTTCTGAAACAGATGTGTTTTCAGCCGTTGTATTATAATTTGATTCAACAGAACCCGGATGACTGCAAGCAGAGAATGAGAAAAAAATCAAAATACTCAGGAGCAGACATACTATTCTTTTTTGTTTCATTTTACTTTGTCCTTTTTCGTTTATGAGGCGTTTTATCCATTTTCTTTTCCTTTAATTCTGCCTTTTCCAAAGCACGAGGCCATGGACCTAAAAAAGCCTTGATTCGTGATAATGTTACGCTGTCAAAATCGCTTTTCTTAGGCAGCCTGCCTAATTCTGTATATTTACTTTGAAGCTGATTGATTGCCCAAAGGCTTTTTTCTTCGTTCGCCATAATTACTCCTGTTTTGATTTCATATATTCGTTACTATACATTTTTTTATCCATTCCGTCAAGTAACAACAGGATGAATATTTCTTGACTAATTTATGGAAAACAATTATAATAAAGAAAATTTTATATTTGATGAAAATACGGTTTGAAAAGTTGTTAGCTGAGTAGATGAAAAGGGAATCCGGTTCGAATCCGGAACAACCGCCATTACTGTATTTGACGAATGAAGAGTATATTAC
>JAIDLO010000035.1 GCA_029050995.1 Eubacterium sp.
CGGGAGCATAGCTCAGCTGGGAGAGCATCTGCCTTACAAGCAGAGGGTCACAGGTTCGAGCCCTGTTGTTCCCACCAAAAAAGAAACTGCACAAAAGTGTAGTTTCTTTTTTATTTATATGCAAACAAAAAGAGCAGTTTGAAAACTGCTCTTTCTTTATTATTATTTATTCGCTTCTCTTCTTGCTGCAAGCTCTGAAGCAATCTTTGCTTTCTTTTCGCCGACAATATCATATTTGAACATTGGAATTGTTGAAATAAGAGCAAGAATACCCGGCATAACTGTGTAAGCAAAGAAGATAATATCCTTTGTGCCGACATCAAAGCCTGCTGCTGTGCCTGCTGTAATCTGCGCAACAGTGTCCGAATAACCGGAGAACTGAACAAAAACAAGTCCAAGTGCAGTACCAAGCGCAAGGCAAACCTTAATGGTAAGTGTAAGAACAGAATATGCAGCACCCTCCATACGCTTACCTGTTTCATATTCATAATAATCAACGCAATCCGCAGTCATAATCATCGGCATAAGTGTTACTGCGCCAAACTGCAAGCCGATTAAGAACAGGAAGAGATAGAAGAGAACTGTAAGCACCATATTATCCGGATTTCTGAACCAGAGGAAACCTACGATAAAGGAAAGCACGGAAACAACGAAACCATAGAAGGACATAATCAGATAAACCTTCTTTTCGCCGAGCTTTTTGATAAGAACAGGGCAGATTGCCATACTTACCATTGAGCCGATTGCTGTTACAACACCAAGAACAGCAACTAAATTCTGACTGCCGAGAAGAACATTGGCAGCCTGAACCTGGATACCCATAGCCATCTGTCTGCCAAATCCGAGGAAATAGGAAATGATAACAAGCATTAACGGCTTATTATTTTTAAGTGCATTGATCATATCCTTTGTTGTTGTTATCTCGCCCGATACATAAGGCACTCTTTCCTTATTGAGCATAGGAATCAGCGCAAAGAGAACACAGCCGAGAACTGCCGTTAATACAGCTGTCCAGAAATATTCGCTGCCAATCATAGGCGTATCTGTTTCGCCCTCAAAGCCGATAACCTGCGAACCATTCGGAACAATAAGGCAAACAATCGGAACAACAACTACGCATGCTGAAAAACCAATCTGCTTAAATGTGTTTGAAATAGAAACAACATTTGTTCTTTCCGTTGGATTTGGTGTTAATACAGATGCAATACCCTGAGAAGGAACATCGCCCAAGGTCATAGCAAGGCTCCAAATAAGATATGTAACAAAAATCCAAACATAGGTAACTGCCTTGTTCTCCTTAAACGGAACATCAACAAAAACAACTGCTGTTAACACAAGAAGAGGAATGATTGAATACATAATCATAGATTTGAATTTGCCGTGCTTACTCTTTGAGCGGTCTACCATATTACCAACGATAGGATCAAAAACAGCTGAAACAATTTTTGCAATTAAAATAAGAATACCTACAACTGCAATATCTGCTCCAAGAATAGATGCATCAAATTCTGCCTGATATGAATTCAAAAGACCGACGATTGCCTGAAAGCCGAAAAGGCCAAGCGAATACGCCGCAATCTCTTTAAAATTCATATGCTTTTGTGTTGTAATATCTGTCATAAATTAAAACCTCCGTTTTAAAAATTATTTGAATATTTCGCTGAATATATCTATATCCGCAGCTTTCATTACTGCGCTGAACAGCCTGCTGCCGTTTACGGGAAGAAGCTTTCCAAAAATGCTCATTGCGTGCGCATCCATTCCGTGAATCTGAAGCGCCTGCTTATGCGCTATACCGAACATAATCATTTTAACCATTAAATCGCAATCTGTTGATATCATATCAATCAGCTTTTGCCCTTTTTCGCTTTCAGCCGCCTGATTTCTCATAATATCCGTTTTTGTGAATCCCGGGCATACAAGACCAACGAAAAGCTTTCCTCTGTACTCTTCCCGCATCGCTTCCGTAAACGCTTTAAGCGCAGCCTTTGACGCGGAATAAACAGAAGTGCCCGCAAGGCTCATTAACGCCGCCGAAGAATCAATATTGATAACAGCGCCGCTTTCGCTTTCAAGAAGAAACGGCATAAGCGCTTTAACAGAATAGACCGCAGAATAAAAATTGATATTCATAACAGTTTCAATTTCTTCAATATCGTATCTGCCTACTCTTTTGAATTTCGGAAGAATACCCGCATTATTAATCAGAACATCAATCTTTGTTCCGTTTTCTGCAAGCTCTGCGGCAAAGCTTTCCCAATTTTCACGCTTTGAAACATCAAAGAGTTTATACGAAAACTGCTCTGCATAGCTTGGACCTAATTCCTCAATAAATTTTTTCATCTTCGGCTCGCTTCGCGCAATGCCGATTACCTTACAGCCGTGCTTTTTTATAAGCGCTGCTGCAATTCCTGCACCCATACCGCCGGATGCACCTGTTACAATACAGGTTTTACCATTTAACCAACAGGCCATAAGTTTAACCTCTTTTTACAAAAAAATACCTGTGTCTATTATACAGTAAAAGACACAGGTTTACAATAAAAAATATTTTATTTTTTGCAGAGATTATACCATGCACAATCAGAACATATTTTTGATATATCGCCTGTACCTAAATCAGCAGTAAGCTTATCAAAACGGCTAACCTTTTCATTATCCCTGCAAACGCCGTTTTCAAGATTCGGGCAGAAGCGGCAGACATCATCTGCACCCTCAACAAGTTCATACGCTTCCCCGTTCAAAAAGCGCTCTTTAATACTTTGCATATTTTTGCAGAATGCCTCACTATACCCCTTGCCGCCAAACCTTGGAATACAGTTTAAATGATGTGCCCTAAGCCTCAACATATTTATTCAACCTCTTGCAAATTAATGTTGCTACGGCGATTTTCACAAGATCGGGGATGATAAACGGCACAACGCACATAGAAAGTGCACTACCGATTGTTACGGCATCTGCACTATTGTTATTATTATAGATAACAAACCACGCTGTTCCAAATGCATAGCAAACTGCAATTCCGAGAAACATAGAGAGCGCATAAACCCAGATCTTTTTGCCAAGTAGCTTTACCATAACACCAACAATAAGTGCCGTAAAAATAAAGCCGACAATATATCCGCCCGTTATACCGAAAAGAACGCCTACACCCGAACTGAATTCGGACAATACAGGCACGCCGATTAATGCAAGCAGAATATAAACAATAACTGCAATTACACTTTTTTTCGTACCGAGAAGTCCTGCGGTAATGCAGACAGCCATCGTCTGCAAGGTAATCGGTACGGCAAGCGGAATTGAAATCCAGGAGCATACCGCAATGAATGCTACAAATATTCCAATGTACGCAACCTCAACTGTTTTCAGTTTTTTTCTTTTTTTCATTTCCATATTTTCCATATCTTTCCTCCGTTCAATAAAATTGAATTTACGGAATATTTATACACGCAAAAGAATATATTGTCAACCATTTCATCAAAATAGGTTTACAATTAAATATTTGCACAAAAGCCTATTATATGTTAATATAAAAACGAGGTGAAAATTTATGGAAAGAAAATGGTTTAAAGGCGATACACATTTACACACAACAAACAGCGACGGCAAGCTTACAAAGGGCCAGCTTGTTGAATACTGCAAGGAGCAGGGTCTGGATTTTATGATTATTACAGACCATAATTATAATACCGTTGAAGAAAGCTATTATGACGGCGATATGCTTGTTATTCAGGGACAGGAGCTTACAGACGACAACGGCCATGTAAACATCTGGGGCGTTAAGGTTCCCGAAGAACCGCCGTACACGCTGAATTCCCGAGAGGACTATGAAAAGATTATTGCAAAATGCAAGGAGGCAGGTGCTACTGTTTCCTTAAATCATCCATTCTGCTCTATGTGCGGTTTCAGATTTGATATAGACGGGCTTTACTGTGATTGTGCTGAAGTCTGGAACACAATTCAGCATTCAGACAATATGGTAAACCGTGACTGGTGGGTAGATCAGCTTATGGCAGGCAATAAAATTGCTGCAATAGGCGGCTCTGATTTCCACAGAGAAGTAGTTCCGGGAACTAAAATTCTTATAGCCTGCCCGACAACAATCGTGCTTGCCGAGGAAAATACAACAGAAGCTATTCTTAAAGCAATGCGCGAGGGCAGAAGCGTTATAACAAATTCCCCGAATTCAACAATGATTGAATTAACCTGCGGCGATGCCGTAATCGGCGACAGCGTGCCGTTTGAAAAAGGCACAAAGGTTGATGTTAAATTAACAAATTTATTCAAGCATCATAAGGTTACTGTTTATAACAACAAAACGCCGATTTACAGCTTTGATTCGGGCTTTAAGAAATACAAGGAATATGCTTTCAGTTGCGAGGTTAAGGAAAAAGGCTTTGTAAGAGTTGAAGTAACTTATGAATATAAGGGCATTGCCAGAAAGGCATACAAATTTGCAGAGGAAAAATATCTGAACTGCAAAAACACAAACGGTTTCCCGCCATTCATAAGAGCATTTACAAATCCGATTTGGTTTGAGTAATTATGGATAACAACAAAGAAAAAATACAAGCTATACCCAAAAACTTAAAAATCAATACACGAATTGTTTTAACATCTGTTTTAGCAATCGCAATTCCAACGGTTTTGATTATTGCACTTGCAATAACAATGTTTTCCGTTGCATCATCAAAAATCAATTCGCCAACCATTTCATCCGCTTCTTACAATGTAATGATTCAGATAAAATGGAATCAGATTGCATCCCAAACAGCAAGAGTGCTTAAAAAAGATAAAAGCGATGATAAAAAGCTTAAGGAAACAGCATATTTTTGCAGAAGCCTTGAGGCAGACGGCGCATATATTCTGATTACAAAAAACGAAAAAGAATTTTATTGCTCAGATGCGGATGATAAAAGCATTGAAAAAATGTATTCCGTTATCGCAACAGAAAATGATGACAATGCATATCATCTCAGCAATTCGGGATTGATGATAACCGCAACTGCGGCAACCGAAAAAGACACCTACCGCTTTGTTATACTGAATGAACAGCTTTCATTCCCCGATTTTTCAAACGGTCAATCCGAAAGCCTTTTCGGAACCTTTGTAAACAGAACAACTTTGATTTTAACCGGTATTGTTTTTCTGTTCATTATTGCAATCGTTGTTATCTCTTTCATAACAACAAAAACAATTGTTGGTCCGATTCGCCAGATTACCGAAGGTGCAAACGAAATTGCAAAGGGCAATTTTGAACACGAGATTGAATATAAATCAACAAATGAATTGGGCAGGCTTGCGGAAAGCTTTAACGAAATGCGCCTTCGCGTTAAGGACTCTATAGAGGAGCAAAGCATAGCCGATCAAAAACAAAAGGAAATGATTGCAGGCATTGCCCACGATTTAAGAACACCGCTTACCTCTGTTAAAGGCTATCTTGAGGGACTGCGTGACGGCATTGCCGATACACCGGAAAAGCGCAAGCGTTATATGGACATTATTTATTCATCAACCTGCGATACGGAAAAAATGCTTGATGAGCTTTTAACCATTTCAAAATTGGAGCTTGGCTCTGTAACGCTGAACTTTGAACGAATTGAAACGGCAGACTTTATTGAGTATGCAAAGCAGATTGGCGAAGAAATTGAAAAGAAGGATTTTGATTTTGAGCTTATTGATCAAACGAAAGGCTCTGTTGTTTTAAATCTTGATACAGACAGCTTTTCAAGGGTTATCAACAACATTATTTCCAACAGTATCAAATACCGAAACAAGGATATACGAGGCAGAATTGAAATAACGATTATTGAGTATAAAAGCACCGTTTTGTTTGAGATTAAGGACAACGGCATGGGCGTAGACCGCGAAAGCCTGCCGAGAATTTTTGACACACTTTATCGTGCAGACAAGGCGCGTTCCGATGTTCGCAACGGCTCCGGACTCGGGCTTGCAATATGCAAGCAGATTGTTGAGCTGCACGGAGGTTTAATCTGGGCACAAAGCGAGCTTGGAAACGGACTTTCCATTTTCATTTCTCTGCCGAAAGCAGATAAAAATTAACGAAGGGGTTACTATGAAAAGGATTTTAATTATCGAGGATGACTTAAATATTCAGACACTTGAAAAGGATTATCTTGAAGCAAACGGCTTTTCCGTTAAAACGGCAGGCAATGGTACAGACGGACTTAATCTTGCGTTAAACGAGGAATTTGATTTGATTCTGCTTGATATTATGCTGCCCGGAATAGACGGCTTGGAGATTTGCCGCAGAATCCGCGATATTGTTGATATTCCGATTCTGCTTGTCAGCGCAAAAAAAGAAGACCTTGATAAAATCAAAGGTCTTGGCTATGGTGCAGACGATTACATTGTTAAGCCGTTTTCGCCGAGCGAGCTTGTTGCAAGAGTTATTGCACATATCGGCAGATATCAGCGCTTAACCGCAAATAAAGAACCGAAAGAAAAAAAGGCTGACGAATTCATTGAGATTGACAGCCTGAAGCTTGACGGAAAATCACGCAGAGCTTATGTTGACGAGGCAGAAATTGTGCTTACAAACAAGGAATTTGATTTGCTTTATTTCCTTGCCGCAAGCCCCGATACCGTTTACAGCAAGGAAGAGCTTTTCAATAAAATATGGCAGTACGATTCTATCGGCGAAACCTCAACCGTTACTGTTCATGTAAACAGAATCCGAGATAAAATCAAAGAGATTGATGACAATCTTGATTATATCCATACAGTTTGGGGAAAAGGATATAGGTTTAATAAATAAAAGAG
>JAIDLO010000036.1 GCA_029050995.1 Eubacterium sp.
AATTTCCGAGCTGTCTTTTTTTGATTATGTTGTTGGAATTACAATTGGCTCTATTGCTGCCGAAATGTCTACCAATCTTGAGATGGACTGGTGGAAGGGTGTAACGGCTATGGCGATTTATGCGATTCTTGATTTGCTCTTTTCTTTCCTTTCGCAGAAAAGCATTGCGGCAAGGCAGATTATAACAGGCAGCCCGATTGTTCTTATTTATAAAGGTAAAATATATAAAAAGAATTTAAGAAAAGCAAGAATAGAGCTGAATGATTTGCTTACCTCGGCAAGAGCAGCCAATTATTTCAATATTGCCGATATTGATTATGCCATTATGGAAACAACGGGAAAAATAAGCTTTATGCCTGTTCCGCTCAAAAGACCACTCAATCCGAAGGATTTTAATTTTGCACCGCAAAGCGAGGGGCTTACCGTTAATGTTATTATGGACGGCAGGATTATGGAGGATGATCTTGCCGATGCAAAAATTGATAAAAATGATTTGATAAAAAGAGTAAAACAGCAGGATAAAGAGGTAAAAAATATCTTTTTGGGTGTTATGGATTCAAACGGAGTGTTGACTTTATTTGATAAATAGAATATATTAATTGACGGGTTTTCCGTCTTGAAAAAATAACGGACGAGCAATGCTCGTCCCTACATATATTACATACAAACGAGGAAGAAAAATGGAAGAAAAAAAGCATAATCACAGTGAAGAATGTCATTGCTGTGAACACGATCATCATAATCATACACATCATCATGATGACGGCTGCGGCTGCGGACACGATCACAGTCACGGCGGCGAGGTCAACAAAAAAGATTTTATTTTCAAAATTGCCTGCGGCGGTATTTTTCTTGCGCTTGGCTACATATTGAGCGAATTTACGGATATTAATGAAAAAGCCGCATTGATTTGCTTCGGCATTTCCTATCTTGTTGTCGGCTTCAATATCATTAAAGAAGCCGTTGAGGGCATTATGCACGGCAACATTTTCAATGAAAATCTGCTTATGGGTATTGCATCA
>JAIDLO010000037.1 GCA_029050995.1 Eubacterium sp.
TGATTACTATTAAAATTATCCTATTATTCATTAAGAAAATTTTTGTTTTTCATAAAAAACGGAGGATACACAATGAAATTCAGCTGTAACACAAAAAAATTAAACGAAGCCTGCGCAAATGTTTTTAAAGCAGTAAGCCAGAAGGTTACGATTCCGACAATTGAGGGTATTTTGATTGAATGCTCATCAGAAATAGTTAACCTTACAGGTTATGATTTTGAATTCGGAATCACAACAACAATTATGGCTACAATTACAGAGCCGGGTTCAATTGTAATCAATGCAAAAATACTTTGCGATATTGTTCGTAAACTTGCATCAGATACCGTTACGATTGAAACAAACGGAACTTCCGTTTCTATTATTGCCGGTGCAGCGCAATACAACATTACCGGCATAGATGCAAATGATTATCCTGAGCTTCCGAGTGTTTCAGGCGGCTATCCTTTATTTATTGAAAAAAATATGTTTCATAAAATGGTTGCGCAAACCTTATTTGCAGTTGCCGAAAATGAAAATTCAAAGCCTGTTCATACCGGTTTGAAATTTGAAATGACCTTAAATCAGCTTCGTATGATTGGTGTTGACGGCTACAGACTTGCAATTTCAACAGAAACTTTAAGCTATGAGGGCGAAGATTTTTCATTTATTGTTCCGAAAAAAACAATCAGAGAAATTATAAAATTAACAGGTGTTGATGAGGCAAAGGATATTTCAATCAGCGTTGGCAAAAGACATATTATTTTTGAAATCGGGGATTATAGCGTGATCAGCCGTCTTCTTGACGGAGATTTTCTTGATTATCACGCAGCTGTTCCGAAAACAAGTGCTACGACTGTTTTAATCAAAACAAGAGATGCCATTTCCTGTATTGAAAGAGCAATTCCCGTTGTTGAAAACAATGCGAAAAACCCAATCAGATGTTTGTTTGATAAGGATGAAATGCGCGTTTCTACTGTTTCTGCACGAGGCAGAGTTGTTGACTATACGCACGCAAATGTAAGCGGCGAAAGAGTAGAAATTGGTTTTAATTCAAAGTATATGCTTGATGCGCTTAATGCTGCTGATACAGACGAGGTTAGAATTGAACTCGGCGGACCTGTAAGCCCTGTTAAGGTTCTTCCTGTTAACGGCGATAATTTCTTATTCTTAGTACTTCCAATGAGGTTGAAAAGTGAAATATAAATTGAAAATTGCCGAAAGGCAAGAGGAAATCATAAAAATAAATACAGAATTTATAAAGC
>JAIDLO010000038.1 GCA_029050995.1 Eubacterium sp.
CTTTGACATCAACACCCGCCTGAGCAGACTGAGCTGGAGCATGGCAGACGACAATATAGGCATTGAAGCGGCAAAAGCCGTTATTCAGGCAAGGCAGAACATTGCCGATTTATTGACTTGCGAAAAAGACGAAATTTTCTTTACAAGCGGCGGAACAGAGGCAAACAACCTTGCCGTTTTCGGCGCTGCATACGCAAACAGAAGAAAGGGAAACCGAATTGTTACGACTGCAATAGAGCATGAAAGCGTTATGCAAAGCATAGATCAGCTTGAAGAAGAAGGTTTTGAGGTTATCCGCCTTATGCCCGATCAATACGGCAATATCAGCTTAAAAGACCTTGCAGATGCAATCAACGAAAAAACCATTCTTGTTTCCATGATGTATATCAACAACGAGGTCGGCTCCATTCTTCCTGTTGAAAAAATTAAAAAATTTGTTGCTAAAGCAGGCGCACCTGCGCTGATTCATACAGACTGCGTTCAGGCATTCGGCAAAACCGAGGTTAAGCCTAAAAAGCTTGGCGCAGACCTTGTTACGATAACAGCCCATAAAATTCACGGGCCAAAAGGTGTCGGTGCTTTATACATCAAAAAAGGTGTAAGAATTTTACCGCGCACCTTCGGCGGAGAGCAGGAAAAGAAAATCCGACCGGGAACAGAGGCATCTCCCCTGATTATGGGATTCGGTGCAGCAGTTGACGCACTGCCGAATTTAAAAGAGCAGAGCAGTAAAATTGCTGAGCTCAACGCTTATGCCAAAAGCAAATTGAACGAGATTGACGGAATTATCATCAACAGCGACGACAACGCTTCTCCATATATCATAAACATTTATGTCCCGACCTTTATGAGAAGCCAGACTGTGCTGCAGGAGCTTTCGGCAAACTACGGAATCTGCGTAAGCAACGGCTCAGCATGTGCAAAAGGGAAAAAAAGCCATGTGCTTTCCGCAATGAAGCTGAGCAATGAAATTATTGACAAAAGCATCAGAATCAGCTTTTCAAGATACAATACGAAAGAAGATATTGACCTGCTTGTTGATGCTTTGAAAGATATTATAAATAAACACCCGAGGACTTAAAAAATGAGAGAAATTATACTTGTTAAAAACGGCGAGCTTGTTCTTAAAGGATTAAACAGAAATTCCTTTGAGGATGTGCTGATTAAAAATATGAAAAGGCACCTTGCCGATATCGGAAAATTTGTTTTTACAAAAAGCCAATCCACGATAATGGTTGAGCCGGAAAACGAAGATACGGACCTTGATGATGCAGCAGAAGCATTGAAAAAGGTTTTTGGCATTGCCGCACTTTCAAGAGCAGCCGTTTGCGAAAAAGACATAGACGATATTATTAAAACAGCAAAGGCATATCTTGAGGATGAGCTTTTAGTTGCAAAAACATTTAAGGTTGAAGCAAAAAGAAGTGATAAAAAATTCCCGCTCAATTCTCCGCAAATCTGCAGAGAGCTTGGCGGTCAGATACTCAAAGCGTTTCATCATCTGAAGGTAGATGTGCATAATCCCGATATTACCGTAACTGTTGAAATCAGAGATAAGTATGCTTTTGTACGCGGAAACAACATCAAGGGCGCAGGCGGTATGCCGACAGGAACAAGCGGAAGAGCAGCCGTTTTAATCAGCGGCGGTATAGACAGCCCTGTTGCCGCATATATGATGGCAAAGCGCGGAATAGAGCTGATTTCCGTTCACTTTGCTTCCCCGCCGTATACAAGCGAACTTGCCGAAATGAAGGTAATGGAGCTGCTTAAAAAGGTTGCCGCCTACAGCGGAACGATAACAACCTATGTTGTTCCGTTTACGGAAATTCAGGAGGCAATCAGAGATTACTGCCCAGAGGATTATTTCACACTTGTTATGCGCCGCATTATGATGAAAATAAGCGAAAGCATCGCAAAAAATCAGAATTGCATGGCACTGATTACAGGCGAAAGCGTTGGCCAGGTTGCAAGCCAGACGATTTATGCACTTGGCTGTACAGACAGCGCAACAGATATGCCTGTTTTCCGTCCTTGCATCGGAATGGATAAGGAAGAAATCATCAGAATTTCAAGAGATATAGATACCTTTGAAACATCCATTCAGCCTTATGAGGATTGCTGTACCGTGTTTACACCAAAACATCCGAAAACAAAACCAAAGGTTCAGGATGTTATTGACGCTGAAAATAAGATCCCGAATCTTGATGAAATGATGAAAAAAGCAACAGAAAATGTTAAAAGAGTTTTCATTAAATAAAATACAGAAAGAGCAGTTCATTACGAACTGCTCCTTTTTTATTTACTTATTAACTTTGAAACCTCGTCCCTTAATTGTTCGGGCACATCTTCAATTGTTTTCTTACCTTTTTTGATAAGGTCTGCATATATTTTAGGCATTTTTAAACCTCCAACATTTCATAAACTTCGCAAATAGCAAGCTGGGTATCCGTGAGTTTATCATCAAGTTCCTTGTTGTTATCATTAAGAAACATAATGTACTCGTCCTTGCTGTATTGTTTTTGATTAAATTGGTATTCTATATGCTCGCCGTTTTCATCCGTTACTGTTATTTCGCTGATGTTCTCGTTTACCCATACAGAATACGCATCAATTTCAATTTCTTTCGGTTTAACTGTGCTTTGCACATTTTTGTGTTCGGTCATAACATCCTCCTTAATTCTGCGGTATATAAATCAAACGGCAGCCATTCGTCACGCCGTAAGCTGTGTGTATAGAATTGCTTGTACCGGCAAACATACCAGCCATTACGCCATAGTTCCACGCTCCGCCGTGTCGAACAATACGATGACCATTTTCATTTTCCTGTTCATACCAATAATCCCCAACGGGAAGAGCAGAGGTACCGCCGATTTCCGAAGGCATAAAAAGCCAATCGTATTCTTCTGAACCATATCCCATTGCATTGATGTAGCCTGTTTGATTTGCAATCGTAAAACCAACAGGTTTGTAGTTATCGCTGTGCATTAATTCATTATAATTGAAATCATTGCAGATATAAGGCTGACCGCCTGCCATTTCTCCGTTACCCCATACATTTATGCCTTGAATATATCGCCATAAATTGCCGTACGGATTTTCAATTCCACGATAGGAACAGGATACTTTGTGTGCATCAGAAAGATGCTCTGTAACTGTTTTTTCCTGTTCTTTATCATAATATTGAAAATATGTAGCAGTAGCTTCTCCGCTTTCATTACCTAAGCTTCTTGTTGAGCCTGTAATCGCAGCATAATTGACACCATCACTTTCGCCTTTGCCATAGTTGCTGACACCATAGCCTAAAGCAGTTTGCAGATTCATTGAACCATATTCAATCATCATAAGAAGCTTTAAAGCAGACAACGCCTGAATTGTTTCACTATGCCAGCCTGCACCACGATTTGAACAATACTTTTCAACAAGCGTTCTTGTTATAGCAAGATTCTGTCCTGTGATTGGCTTGGTATTGTATCTTGAAAGGATTAAATCATTATCATACAACTTTGTGCTTGTATGTACCGCATCATTATAAACAACCGCAGGATTTGCACTCATCCTATATAAAGCACCTTCATAAGCTGAATATAAGAAATAATCAATCTCATTTCCATTTTCATCATAGAACGCAGGATGCAGCTTAAAGCCTGCTTTTGGTGTATCTGTAATATAATAATTCGCCTTTCGAATATGATAGCCCAATCCGTTTGTATTTTTATCAAGCTTTAATGGAACAACCTTGTAATAGAATTTTGGCACATAAACCATTACCTGAATAGCACTATCATTATCAACGAAATCATCGTCGCCGTAATACGCTGTGATTTCTCCGTTATCATTAACATTACAGCGTCTCATTCCGCCGTACATATTGAAGCTGTCAAAATCAGCACCGGCGGTTTTGCCTGCTGCACCGGCAAGCCTTGTACATTTCTTGTTTTCATAATCAACGCATAAGCCGAGAATATCGCTGTCTGTATAGCCGATATATGCTTTGATATCCTCAACCTCGTTGACTACCGACTGTGTATGGTCAATTGCATCATTTAAAGAATTAATTGCTTCAACAGCCTGATTTGTTGTTTCAACAAGAATTAAAAATTCGTCCGAGCTTAAAACATTTCCCTCTGTTGCAGGCGAGGCTTCAACAGTTATAAAAAATGTTGACGAAGATAAAACTGTTTTGCCGTCAAGCAAGGAAATGTCCGCTCTTACAGTTCCTGCTGAGGCAAGCACCTGCTCTGTTAGTGCCGCAGTTATTGTGCCGTCAGAATTTATCGTTGATTTATTAACACAGATTCGTCCATCCGGCTTCAGGCATCTGAAGGACGCTGTGCATCTGCTTGTGGGCACTATCTTTTCTCCGTTTTCCATTAAAGTAATTTTAAGAAATCGGGAAGCAATATCGCCCTGCTTTGCATTGATATATTTATATTCAACGCAGTTATTCACATCAAGTGTAATACTTTGATAATTTTGCATTATAATCTCCTGTTTTGTAAAATTTGAATGAATAAAACTATGCCTGCTTTTCCGCCCTGCGGGCAAAAAGAAAAAATGCAGTATATAATCTGCATTTTTCTTTCGCTTTATATTCATCTTTATTTTCTTTTAAACAGCCGTATCGCTTACACTTTTGCGAACCTCTGATTTTCCATATTACATAGGAAACACCAATCTGTCAACACTTATTTTCAAAAAATGAAAAAATTAGATAATAAACACTATTTCTTTCATAAAGGCAGAAAATTTTTCTTCAACCATTTTTCCTGTTTCCATAACCTCCTGATGTGTTAAAGGCTGATCCAGAATACCCGCTGCCATATTGGTTATGCAGGAAATGCCAAGCACACGCATACCGCCGTGAACAGCGGCAACAACCTCTGGGACGGTAGACATACCGACTGCATCTGCACCAAGCGTTCTTAATGCTCTGATTTCAGCAGGCGTTTCAAACATAGGACCTTTGCAGTAGCAATAAACACCGTTCTGCACTTTTATGTTCAGCTTTTCGGCAGCCTCGTTTGCTTTCGCGATAAACGCTTTATCGTATGCCTCGCTCATAGACGGGAAACGCGTACCGAATCTTTCATCATTCTCGCCTGTTAACGCAGACGGGCAAAAGAAACTGATATGGTCATTTATAATCATCAGATCACCGGGCTTGTATGATGTATTAACAGCACCTGCCGCATTTGTTACGATATAGTTTTGAACACCCATAAGCTGAAAAACTCTAACAGGAAGTGTAACATCATCCGTTACATAGCCCTCATACAGATGAAATCTGCCGTTCATAGCAACAATCTTCTTGCCGCAGATGGAGCCGAAAATCAGCTTGCCAGCATGCCCCTTAACTGTAGATACGGGAAAGCCCTCTATATCTTTGTAATCAATCTCTGCATCAACCTTTATTTCTTTCGCAAATTCGCCGAGTCCGCTGCCAAGCACAATGGCTGTTTCAGGGATAAAATCAATTTTTTCTTCTAAAAATTCTTTAATTTTATTTGCTCTTTCGTAAAGCTTCATAATATGCTCCTGATACATTTAATATGTTTAATCTTACCATACGGCAAAAATTCAGTCAATCATATCGTAAATAAAAAATTATGCAAAGGTTTGGAAAGGATTTCAATATACACTTGACTATTTCATTAAAATGTAGTAAATTATATAGGCAGTTAAAAAAGCATAAATAATATGCAGATGTGTCCGAGCTGGCCGAAGGAGCACGATTGGAAATCGTGTAAACGGCGAACACCGTTTCAAGGGTTCAAATCCCTTCATCTGCGCCAAATAAAAAAGCATAGCTGATGCTATGCTTTTTTATTTTACATAATTAAAGGGATTTGAACACGAGCTCCAGAAGCAAAGCCGATAGGCGCATGCTTTTGGGAGAAAGGTACAGTGTACCTTTCGATAGCGAGTTGATAAATCCATCTGCGCCAATTCAAACACTTTTATCTAACATTAATAATTTGTTTTATTCGTTTGTTTGCTCGAAAACTCAAGATTTCTTTTAACAAGTGTCTTGTAAAAATTTTTTGACTATACTATAATCAAATCGATAAATAGTAATTTGTTTAATTGAGGTAATTATGAAAGAAAAGAACTATAAAAAAACACTTTTGGCTTGTTATCTTGGATTTGTTACCCAAGCTATATCTGCGAATTTCACACCGCTCTTATTTTTAACATTCAAGAACACCTATGGAATTGGATTTGAAAAGATTGCGCTGATTCCGTTAGTGTTTTATTTGACACAATTACTCATTGATTTTGCTGCCACAAAATTTGTTGATAAAATAGGATACCGTACTTGTGTAGTAACATCTCAGGTCGTGTCTGCCGCAGGACTGGCATTAATGGCTATTCTGCCGGAACTTCTTCCTGTTCCATTTATTGGTATACTGATTGCTGTAGTGCTCTATGCAATAGGCAGTGGTCTTGTTGAAGTTTTAGTAAGTCCAATTGTTGAAGCCTGCCCCTTTGAGAATAAATCGGGTGTTATGAGCTTACTGCACTCTTTTTACTGTTGGGGTGCAGTTGGTGTGATTTTAGGTTCGACGCTCTTTTTTACAGTGTTCGGCGTATCAAACTGGAAGATACTTACGCTCATTTGGGCAGTGATACCGTTATATAACGCATTCAATTTTATCAGCTGTCCGATTGAACGATTGGTAGAAGATGGCGAAAGTATGCATATCAAACAACTGTTACGCTTACCGTTATTTTGGTTACTGATACTGCTTATGGTATGCTCCGGTGCGTCCGAAGCATCTATGGCTCAATGGGCATCTGCATTCACGGAATCTGCAATGGGCGTTTCTAAAACTGTTGGCGATCTGGCGGGACCTTGTTTGTTTGCCGTATTTATGGGAATCTCCCGAGTTATCTATGGCAAAATGAGTAAAAAGCTTGATTTAATTCGTACGATGACTGCATGCGGTTTGTTGTGTGTAATATGTTATCTAACGGCGTCTTTGGCTTCTTTGCCCATTCTTGGATTGGCAGGATGTGCATTTTGCGGCATTGCAGTTGGAATTATGTGGCCGGGATCTATCAGCATCTCGTCGCAGAAGTGTCCGAAGGGCGGCACAGCAATGTTTGCTTTCTTAGCTTTGGCTGGAGATTTAGGTGCAACCGTTAGTCCTACAATTGTAGGTAATGTTTCCAATATGTTCGGCGGCAATCTTAAAATAGGATTACTTGTTGCTACTGTATTTCCGTTAGTGTTGATATTCAGTTTAATTATTCTTAACAGGAAATTTAACAGGTTATCTAAATAAGAACAATAGCTTATTAAAAAGTTCAAATCTATACACAAAATTGCCAAATACATCGTTTTTGTAGTGGTTAGACAAATAAAGAAGCATAGCATCAGCTATGCTTTTTATTTTACATAATTTAAAGGGATTTGAACACAAGCTCCAGAAGCAAAGCCGTAAGGCGCATGCTTTTGAGAGAAAGGTACAGTGTACCTTTCGATAGCGAGTTGATAGCTCTACCGACTTTTTATATTGCATGAATACTAAATTATGATATAATCAAAATTAATAAATAACAATTTGTTTAGCAGGTAAAAAAATGAACGATATAGCAAAGCACTATGATTTATTGATTGATGAAAACAATGACCCTGTTCACGATCCAGAGCCTTTACGCAAATATATGGACAAATGGGACGGACAGGGGTTCATTGAAAGTTTAGAACTTAATAAAAGTAAATCCATATTGGAAATTGGTGTAGGTACAGGTCGCCTTGCCATTAAAATTGCTCCCCTTTGTTCAGAATTTACGGGTATAGATTTATCTGAAAAAACAATCATTAAAGCAAAAGAAAATCTGGCAGACTTTGAAAATACCAACTTGATTTGTGATAACTATCTTTCTGTAAATTTAGGAAAAACATTTGATGTTATCTATTCTTCTTTAACATTTATGCATATAAAAGAAAAGCAAATTGCTATTAATAAAGTTTTTGATTTACTGAATAACAATGGGATTTTCGCTTTATCCATTGATAAAAACCAAAGCAATACAATTGATGCAGGTATATCGAAAATTTCAATCTATCCTGATAATCCTGCAGAAATTGAAAGCTACATTAAATCTTCCGGTTTAACAATTATTAAGCAATACGAAACTGAATTTGCATATATTTTTATCGCAAAAAAGAAGTTAAAATGATACGGAATTGTTTGACAAAGCAGTGTATTTCGTCTATACTGTTTACTAAGAGGTGATTATTTTGGAAACAATTATTAAAGAAAAGCCAAAGAAAAAAACTTGGAAGAAGGTGCTTGCAATAATCGGCATTATTATTTTAGCGCTTATCGTTGCTAAAGCTATTGAATTCAGCTGGCACTCCAATCCAAAAAACATTAAAACATATGAGTCAGACAACAGCTACATAATGGAAATGGGCAAAACGCAGATCAGTGCGCACAGAAGCGGCGGCGGAATTATGCCCGAGGAAACAATGATGGCATTCAAAAACTGCGCAGAAAACCCTGCATTTAAAATTGATGTTTTTGAATTTGACCTTCATATAACCAAGGATGATGTGCTTGTTCTTCTTCATGATGATACGCTTGACAGAACATCAAACAGTGCCGAAGTTTTCGGCAAGGAAGAGGCAAGACCGGAAGAATACACATACGAAGAATTACGCACACTCAATATGGGCGCAAAATTCATGGATGAAGACGGCAATATGCCTTATGCCGATATAGACAAGGATAATGTACCTGATGATATCAAGATTTTAAGAATAGAAGATATCCTTGATTATTTAACATCAAAGGGCGATTACGATTACATCATTGAAATCAAAAACGGCGGCGAGTTAGGTATGAAGGGTGTTGACATTCTTTACGACATTCTTGTTGAAAAGAACCTGCTTAACAAGGTTGTTTTCGGTACCTTCCACGGAGAGATTTCACAGTATGTTGACGATCATCATCCGGATTTACTCCGCAGTGCAACAATCAAAGAGGTTCTTACCTTCTGGCTTGCAGCACTCAGAAACGACAAGGATTTTGACCCAAGCTATTCTGTATTACAGATTCCTTACAGCATGCCGTTCAAGCTTGCAGCAAATCTTGGAACAGCACAGGTTATCAACTATGCACATTCAAAAGGAATCGCTGTTCAGTATTGGACAATCAACAGTGAAAAGGATATGGAATATCTCATTTCCGTTGGTGCAGACTGCATTATGACAGACTATCCAGATAAACTTTATGAGGTTGATCAGGCAATTAAAAATAAATAATTTTCATATAAAAACGCTCCCTTTGTAAGGGAGCGTTTTTGTTTTATATTTCGGGATGTCGAGGACGCCATCCCCTACGATATTTTGTATTATTTAAACGGGACGATGTGGGCATCGTCCCCTACGGAATGGTATTGAACACACTATATAATGAAAACGGGCGGAAATGGATTCCGCCCCTACGAATTACTTGTTATTGAAAAACTTATATATTGTTTTAAACTTAACAAACTGAAAAATACAATAATCAACTCTGAATCGTTGTATGGTAAACAAATCATCAACAAAATGCTCCATTGGAATTTCAAAATATTCCGCATAAAAAAGCAAGGTAGTTAACGGCGGATCACAAACATCAGTTTCATAATTTAAAAGCTGATACGGAGTAATTTCAAAAATATCAGCCATTTCTTCCAATGAAAAACGAAGAATTTTTCTGCAATAAGCCATTTTTCTTCCTACCGAGGTTTTTTCTTCGGGTATTGTATCATTCTTTTCCTTTTCAGCCTTAATCTTTTTTTGCTCCTCCAGCCATTTTACTGTTTCATCAATACATGTTTCCATTTCATCCAAAACATCTTCTGCCATAATGCCCCTCCTAAAAATAGTATAAAAAAATGCGTAGCCGAAGCTACGCCAAAAACGCATAACTCCAGCTACCACGCAAATTGAAATACTAAGAACAAGTATGCCAAATTAGAGTATGCATTTTTATACTAAAAAAAGCATACTCGTTCTTATAATTTTTTATTCAATTTGCGTGGTGTTTTTATTGTAGCATATCGAAAATAAAAGGTCAATAAAAAAGCGGACGAGCAATGCTCGTCACGGATATATAATAAAAAATAAAGTGCCATTGCGAATGAACGCAACGGCACTTTTTAAAATGGCATTTCTGCCACAAACAGAGAGGGCTGATATTATTTCTTTAAATATCTATTAACTTCCCACTGAGAAATCTGGGTACGATATTCATCCCATTCACGCTTTTTACCTTCAATATAAGCATTGAATACATGATCGCCGACTGTTTCTCTTACGAACGGATCTTCCTCTGCTGCATAAACAGCTTCAATAAGGCTGCCCGGAAGGCAATCAATACCATGCTCTTTAAGCTCAGCAGGTGTTAAATCAAATACATTGAAATCAACAGCATCAGGAGGCGTCATATTCTTCTTGATACCATCAAGGCCTGCTGCAAGGCAAAGCGCCATTTCAAGATATGGGTTACAGGTTGGATCAGGGTTACGAAGCTCAACTCTTGTTCCCTTGCCTCTTGCTGCAGGAATACGAACAAGAGAAGATCTGTTTGAAGCAGACCAAGCAATATAGCAAGGAGCTTCATAGCCAGGAACAAGTCTTTTATATGAATTTACAAGTGGATTTGAGAAAGCTGCAATACCCTTAACATGCGCCATAACACCTGCGATAAATGCATAAGCCTCTTTTGAAAGGCCAATTTCATCATTTTCATCAGCAAAAGCATTTGAGCCGTCTGCAAGTCTGTAAAGGCTCATATTTGTATGCATACCTGAGCCGTTGATACCATAAACAGGCTTTGGCATAAAGGTTGCATGAAGACCATGCTTTGTAGCATATGTTTTAACAACATGCTTAAATGTCATACATCTGTCAGCCGTTGTCATTACCTCGCCGAAACGGAAATCAATTTCATGCTGAGATTCAGCAACCTCATGATGAGATGCTTCAATTTCATAGCCCATATCTTCAAGAGCAAGGCAGATATCACGGCGGCAGTTTTCGCCTGCATCAATCGGGTTAAGATCAAAGTAACCGCCAAGGTCTGTCATTTCAGTTGTTGGGTTACCGTTTTCATCCTTTTTGAAAAGGAAGAATTCAAGCTCAGGGCCAACATTGAAGCCATAGCCCATCTCTGCTGCTTCATCAATAACCTTTTTAAGTACATTTCTCGGATCGCCCATGAAAGGTGTTTGATCTGCTTTATAAACAGAACAGATAAGACGGGCAGTTGTTTTGCCGCCAAAGGTTCTCCAAGGGAAGAGAGCCCAAGAATCAAGATCAGGACGAAGATACATATCAGATTCATCAATACGAACATAGCCGTCTATTGATGAGCCGTCAAACATACATTCATTATCAAGTGCCTTTTCAAGCTGAGATACTGTAATGGAAACATTTTTCATAAGACCGAAAACATCTGTAAACTGAAGTCTTACAAATTCAACATTCTTTTCTACCGCATCCTTAAGTATGTCCTCTTTTGTTAATTTGCTCATAGTAATATCCTCCAAAATTAAAAATAAAAAATGGCGCTCCGACTGAATCGGAACGCCTTTGTTCTTACTACATCAACATTATATACACGATATGCAAAAAATGTCAACACTTTTTTTAAATTTGTACATTTTAATGCTTTTGACAAAAATACAAACGCCATTTTTGTGCAATTTTTAAAATATACAGTATTTTATTTCATTTCAATAAACTCTTCGGGAATAACTTCCTTAACATATTTTTTGAAATTCGCAGGCGTTGTGCCCATAGAAATCTGCGCATGCGTATTGGCAATTTCATCTGTATAATCCGAAAGCTTATAAACAGAATACTCCCATTTGCCGTTGATCTTCTGATACCAGCTTACAACGGGAACAAGCTTTGCTGATTTAACCGTTACACCATCTGCATTCTTTTCAATAACGATTTTTGCCATACCGCCGCAGAGCTGATTCAGATTCAGCTGATGCGAAATGAAATTTCCAAGGGAATAATAAACAAGCATTTTTTTACCGGATTGTTCATTGACTATCCATTCTATCGGCTGAAGCACATGCGGATGACCGCCGATTACAATATCAACACCCAAATCGGAAAACAGCTTAACATAATCCTTTTGATAATCCGACACGCTTGTACTGTTTTCAGTGCCCCAATGCGGGAAAACAACAATAATATCGCAGTTGCCCTTTGCCTTATTGACATCAGCCGTTATTTTTTCCTTATCCATCATATTAACACACCAGGGCTTATCATTCGGAAGCGGGATTCCGTTTGTGCCGTATGTATAATTCAGGATTGCAAATTTAATGCCGTTTGCTTCGGTATAAACAATAGAATTATAATCCTCTTCTGTATCATTGGAGCCGACATGCTTTACCTCGGGATGTTTATCAAAATAGGTGCATTCATTCTGAATACCCTTAAAACCCTTATCCATTGTATGGTTGGTTGCACAGAGGAACACATCAAAGCCTGCATCTATGGCAGCATCGCCGACAGCCCAAGGCGTATTGAAAACAGGATAGCCTGTATATTCAAATTCCTCGCCGCCGAGAATTGTTTCCTGATCAATAACAGCAATATCCGCCGCAGAAATATCATTCTTTATTTGCTTATAAAAGGAAGTATAATCCTCTGTTCCGTCCTCCATCTGACCGGAAGTAATCAGCGTATTATGAATCAGATTATCGCCAACAGCAACAAGCGTAGCCTTTGCATTAACAGGTGCAGACTCTGTCTGCTCTTCTGTTTGTGTTTCCTTTGCAGGATCGGTTGGCTTATCCGCATCAAGATTTCTTGTTATATGACCGCTTATCGCAAAGCCGGACACAACAAAAACCGCAAGAATAACAGGAATTAATATTTCAAAAAGCTTTTTATTATCTTTAAACTTTTTCTCCTTAAATTTCTTCAATTTAAACACTTCATTTCATCTTTGTTATCTGCATATTATTTTATCATACGACAAATATTTTATCAACAAGTAAAATACCGGGAAAAATAATTTTTAAATATAGCGCCTTTTTCATTGACAAGCGATTGAATAAAAGATAGAATTAGTTTATATACATATAAAAAAGGGGTATCTCTATGTTAGAAACTATTATGTCAAATCCAATTACACCGTATGTTTTATTCGTAATTGGTCTTATCTTAATCATCAAAGGCGGCGACTGGTTTGTTGATTCTGCAAGCTGGATTGCAGAGGTTGCAGGCGTGCCTAAATTCGTTATCGGCGCAACGATTGTTTCAATCGCAACAACACTGCCCGAAATGATTGTAAGCGTTATGGCAACGGCAAAGGGCAATGTTGAAATGGCGGCTGGAAACGCAGTCGGCTCCGTAACCGCAAACACAGCTATGATTATGGGTATATTTATCGTATGTATGCCGTTTGCTATTAAGCGCAAAAGCTTTTCGCCTAAGGCAATTATGATGTTCCTTGCATCAGCCGCTTTGGTTTTAGGCTGTATTTTTACACAGAAAACAAAGCTTTCTATCCTCGGCGAAGAAAATATGTATTACAAGCTTTCAACAATCGGCCTTGTTGTTTTAATCGTTATCTTCATTGCATTCTTTATTGAAAACTTTATGTCTATGAAAAAGGAAGATACACAGATTGAGCCAAGCCCGAACAATATCGGACTGCAGACAGAGGACGGCATCATTCCAACAAGGGAAAAAGCAACAGGCAAGGACTGGGCTAAAAATATTACATTTTTCATTGTTGGAGCAGCAGGAACTGTTGTTGGCGCACAGCTTCTTGTAAACAACGGAACAAACATTGCAGAAAGCCTTCATGTTCCGCAGAGAATCATCAGCGTTATTGCAATCGCAATCGGCACTTCTCTTCCGGAGCTTGTTACAACAATTACTGCACTCCGCAAAAAAGCAGGCTCACTTTCAGTCGGCAACATTCTTGGCGCAAACATTATTGATTTAACGCTTATTCTTCCAATCTGCTCCTTCGTATCAATGGGCAAAGGAACAGGCGCACTTGCAGTTTCCGCAAACTCCGTTGAAATTGATATGGTTGTTTGCCTTGCAGCAATTGCAGTTGCAATTATACCAACAATTATTTCTCAGAAATTCCGCCGCTGGCAGGGTATCGTTATGCTGGCTGGCTATTTAGGCTATGTTGCATACACCGTATTTGCATAAATAAATGAAATATAAAACCGAGCTTTTCAGCTCGGTTTTTTTCTTTACTCAGTTTTTCCCATAACATCAAGCGGATTTACGCTTGCGCCGTCAAGCCTTGTTTCAAAATGAAGATGAGCTTCAGCAGAGCCCTCATAAGGCACTTTGCCAAGCGTTCCGATTGTTGCACCAATCATAACAGGATCTCCCTTTGATACATTTACAACATCAAGTCCGCTGTACTTTGCAACAAGCTTTCCGCCGTGGTCTATCTCTACAGTCATTCCAAGCATACTGTCGCTATAAACATCAAGCACGATACCGTCGTTAATTGCAAAAACAGAGGTTCCTGCCTCGCCCTTAAAATCAACAGCTGTATGGCTTCTGTAATCGCCCATTGTTTGATTATAAACAAGCTCTTCGGTATAGCCGCCTAAAACAGCTTCCGTAAGCGGATATTTATAAAAGCTTTTATACGGCGTGTTTGTGTCCAGAAGCGCCATAGATGTGCTTTCCGGCTCAGCTTTCTTTTTGGTTTCGGTTTCAGGCTCTGTTTCTTCCGCTGTAGTATCCTCTACAGTAACACTTTTTTGAACCGGCTGGGTTGTTTCTTCAAGCGTAGTCTGCTCATTAACAAGATCATTTTTAGATGAGTTTGTTGAAAAATAAACAACAAGACCAAGAGCAATTATGGAAATACATATAACGGAAAACAACGCTCTTAAATTTTTGTTTCCCTTTTTAGCATTAGAATTTGATGACATATAAAACACCTCAAGAGCAGTATGCCCTGAGGTGTTTTGTATTATTCAGCAAATGTTGAATTATTTGGATTTTCTAAAAAAACGCTGTTCATAATAGCAAGAGACTGCTGAACGGTTTCAAGCGGAGATTCATAATCCAGCTTAACCGCAATATATGCTTTTTTAGCCGCAGAAAGCAAAACTCTGCCCTTCATTTCCTTGTTCAAAGCAACAACATATTTTACATCAGGCTCGTGCATATAAAGCAAAACAGAGCCGTTTCGCTGTGTGATTTCATAAACGCCGATACGGGCGGCAATATTTCTTAAAAGCGCAATTTCAACAAGACCGCAGATTGCTTCAGGCGGCGCACCGAATCGGTCGCCAAGCTCATCATAAACATCATTGGCATCTGCATCCGAGCGAATGGCTGCAATGCGCTTATACATAGAAAGGCGCTGCGGTGTTGAGGTAATATAATCCTCCGGAATATGCGCTTCGATCGGCAAATCTATCAAGCATTCCTGTTCTTCCTCTTCCTCGGCGCGTTCGCCCTTTTCCTCTGCAACAGCTTCGCTTAAAAGTTTTAAGTACATATCGTAGCCGACCGCTTCCTTATGACCATGCTGCTTATTTCCTAAAAGAGAACCTGCCCCACGAATTTCCAAATCACGCATGGCAATTTTAAAGCCCGAGCCAAATTCTGTATATTCTCTGATTGCCTCAAGCCTTTTCGTTGCAACATCCGTTAATTCCTTACCTCTTGAGAAGGTAAAATACGCAAAGGCGCGGCGTGAGCTTCTGCCGACTCTGCCTCTGATCTGATGAAGCTGTGCAAGCCCCATTCTGTCTGCATTTTCAATAATAAGCGTATTTACATTGGCAACATCAATGCCCGTTTCAATAATCGTTGTGCAAACAAGAATATCTATTTCGCCGTTTAAAAGCTGATTCCAGACATCGGAAAGCTCATCCTCTGTCATCCTGCCGTGTGCAATACCAATCTTTGCATCGGGGAGTTCTTTTTTGATTTTAACAGCAGTGTGCTCTATCGTATCAATATTATTATGCAGATAATAGCACTGTCCGCCCCTTGCAAGCTCCCTTTCCATTGCTTCAATCAGAACGCCGAAATCGTATTCAACAACATAAGTCTGAACAGGATGCCGTTCGCCCGGTGCTTCTTCAAGCAGGCTCATATCTCTTATACCGCTCATAGCCATATTCAGCGTACGGGGAATTGGCGTTGCCGAAAGCGTTAATACATCAACGCGCGGGAATTTTTCTTTTAATTTTTCCTTTTGCGCAACACCAAAACGCTGTTCTTCATCAACAATCAGAAGACCTAAATCCTTAAACTTGATATCCTTGCTTATAATGCGGTGCGTTCCGATTAGCAAATCAACCTTTCCCTCTTCAAGCTCCTTTATGATTTCCTTTTGCTTTTTAGGAGAAACAAATCGGGAAATCATTTCTATATTAACCGGGAATGCTTCCATTCTGCTTTTTGCCGTATTGAAATGCTGCATTGCAAGAACAGTTGTAGGCACAAGAATGGCACACTGCTTGCCCTCTGAAATACACTTGAATACTGCACGAAGCGCAACCTCGGTTTTGCCGAAGCCAACATCTCCGCAAAGGAGCCTATCCATAGGTGCAGAACGCTCCATATCCCCCTTGATTTCAGCGGCACTCTGCAGCTGATCATCGGTTTCATCATAGGCAAAGCGAAGCTCGAAATCGCGCTGTAAATCCGTATCCTCCGAAAAAGCATAGCCTTTCGTGCTCATACGCTTTGCATAAAGCGCAATAAGCTCCTTTGCCATATCCTTAACAGAAGAACGAACTCTTGCCTTTGCCTTTTTCCATTCCGTTCCGCCAAGACGGTTTACCTTAACCTTGCTATCCTCTTTCGGACCGATATATTTTGAAACAAGATCAAGCTGGGTAACAGGAACATACAAGGTGTCCCCTTTTGCATAAGAAATCTTAATATAATCTTTTTTTACCTTATTTAATTCAAGTGCATGAATGCCCTCAAACACACCGATACCGTGCACATTATGAACAATATAATCCCCAACAGCAAGCTCATCAAGCGAATGGATTGCATTTTTGGAATGAACGCTCTTATTTTTCTTTTTCTTTTGAACTGCCTTTGTATGCGTTATAAGCGCAAAAGACAAATCGGAAAGCTGAAAGCCTGCATTTAGCGAACCCGAAACAATGGAAACAACACCTTTCGGAAATTCCTCCGGCATTTTTTCAAAATAAACTGCCTCAAAGCCTGCTTCATTCAAATCATATTGAAGCGCCTTACAAGCCCTTGATGTACCTGCCATAATACAGATTGTATATTTTCTGTCATAAAGAGGCTTTATATCCTCGCTAAGCTGTTCCATTGTACCGTTCCACGCATTAAAGCTCTGAACAGTAAAGGAAGACAAATGCGAAACAGGCGTATCAAACGAACCTCTCGGAAGAGAATCAAGATAAACAGCACCAGAATTTGAATAAATTTCTTTTAATTCCTCAAAATCAACTGTAAACTTATCAATACCCTTGCAGAGATTACCGCTTTCAAGATACCATTTAATCTGCTCTTCCATAAGCTTTTGCTGGTTATTGGTTTTTTCCTTGACCTTGCCGCTTTCGCAAACAAAAAGAAGCCCGTCAAGATAATCAAAAATACCATTACTATCATATGCAAGCGGAAGATATTTATCATTACAGGGCAAAGAACCGCCGTTTTTCAACAGCTCTGCATCTGCATAAAGATTTTCGCGAGCCTTGATTGCCTTGCCCTTTAAGCTGTCTGCAAGTGCTTCAATGCTTTTTGCAAATTTTTCATTCGAGTTAAAAAGCACTTCATTTGCGGGAATGATATCAATTTTATCAAGGCTGCCTGTTCTTCTCTGCGTTGCAAGATCAAAGGAAGCAATGCCGTCAATGACATCTCCCCACAGTTCAATTCTTGCAGGCTCGGAAGCGCCGGGCGGGAACACATCTATAATTCCGCCTCTGATCGCAAACTGAGAAGTACCGTCTACCTGATCATATCTGCTGTAGCCTGCGGCAACAAGCTTTTCAGCTATTTTATCCACATCAAGCATTTCGCCGTCTTTAATTTCAAGAGAAAGCGATTTCAGATATGCGGGGGGCATTGTTTTCTGGCATGCCGCATTGACAGAGCATACAACTGCGCTATATTCGCCCTTAACGATTTTTGAAAGCACACCAAGACGGATATGCTCAAATTCATGGGAAACACCTGCAACCTGCTGAAAGGTAAACTCACGGGCAGGATAAAAAAGCACACCCTCCTGTAGTGCGCCCAAGTTTTCGCTCATTCTTACGGCTGATGCTTCATCAGGCATAATGATAAGCGCCTTGTTCTTTTTTAATTCCATAAGAGAATGAATAAAATGTGCCTTAACGGAATCAGAGACACCTGTTGCCCCGACAGGCATACCCGAGGGGTTTACGCTTTTGCCGAGGCTTATAAATTCATTGCTCTTTTCAAAAATTTTTGAATAGCAAGACATATCTATTTTTTCCTTTATTAAAAAAGTTATTTATGAATTAAACAAATTCATTGCTTGATCTGTTTCGCCGTTTACAATAAGCGGAATAGCTTTTGCCGTGTTTTCAAGTGCAGATTTCAAATCGCTTTCAAGCGCTTTCGGAAATCTGCCGAGCACCCAATCCACCAAATCATAATCGGCACTTGGCTTTTTGCCGACACCAACCTTTATCCTTGAAAAGTATTCGGAGCCAAGATGGGCAATAATGCTTTTCAAGCCGTTATGACCGCCTGCCGAGCCTTTTCTTCTGATTCTGATTTTGCCGACATCAAGCGAAATATCATCCGAAATTACAACAACATTTTCGGCAGGAATTTTATAAAACTTTGCAACCTCACCGATTGCTTCGCCCGAATTATTC
>JAIDLO010000039.1 GCA_029050995.1 Eubacterium sp.
TCAATAAAATCAGCCTTTCTTTCTTCGCCTGATCTTGAGAAATTTCTGTCGCAAGCTACCTGAAAGCGAACTACAGAAATACCGTTTGGAGTTGTTCTGAGCTCCGGATCATAGGTTAATCTGCCCATGATTATAACCGAATTAATCATCTTGTGCCCTCCTTATTCGCCTTTAGCAACGATTAAAGAACGAAGCACGCCGTCTGTAATGTTGATAACACGGTCAATCTCTGACGGGAAGTTTTCATCAGATTCAAACTGAGCAACAATGTAATAACCCTCTGTTTCGTAGTTGATTGGATATGCGAGCTTGCGCTTGCCCCATTCTTCAACTTCGCCAAGAGTGCCATTTGCTTTGATTAAATCTGTGAATTTAACCTTGAGAGCTTCAACTGCTTCCTCACCTTTTGAGAGAGAGAAAACTAATACGATTTCGTATTTCTTTGATGCCATTCTTGTGCACCTCCTTCTGGTCTTTTGGCCCGAAACCCCGTTCCGAGCAAGGATTGCTACTATTTCACAGTAGCTTATGTATTATAGCAAAGGAAATCCAGCCTGTCAAGAGAATAATTTAAAAGGTAATAAAAAAGCGGACGAGCAATGCTCGCCCCTACGAAATGGTTGGTTCAATATAACTCTGTAGGGAGCGATGACCACATCGCTCCGTTTTTATATTTAACCTTGTACATTCGGTACGATGTGGGCATCGTACCCTACAGAATTCAATATCAATCAGTTTTATAGAAAATTTCTCCGTGCTCTTGTTCGTGTTGTTTTATAGCATCTTTGATAAGCATAAGGATTTCGCTGTTTGCACTTCTACCATTATGATTGGCAACATAATGAATCTTATCAAGTAATTCTTTGTCAATACGAATAGACAAATTTTTAGCAGCCATAGCTAACCTCCAAATTCGATTTAGTTAATTATTAACTATAAGTGCATTATAGATAATTTTTAACTATTTGTCAATAGTTAATTTTTAACTATGGTAAAATGCTTTTTGGGGAGTTGATTAAATGGATACAGCACAAATCAGAATAAAAGAATTAAGACAAGATAATGATTTGAGACAACAAGATGTTGCAGAAAAATGTAACATCACTCAAAGAAAAGTATCTTTTATTGAAAAAGGAGTAACAGAACCCAATTTAGAAGATTTAAGGCAGATTTGTTTACTATTTAATGTGTCAGCAGATTATATCTTAGGTTTACCCGATAATTTAAGCTATCCTAAACGCTGATTCAATTCATGCCAAAAAATAAAACGGGGCGGATAATCAATATCCGCTCCGTTTTGTATTTTAAATTATAATAATGACACTACAAGATCGCCCATTTCAGCGGTTGTTGCTTTTGCAAAGCCCTCTTCGTAAATATCGGGTGTTCTTGCTTTTGTTAATGCTTCATCAACAGCCTTTTCAATCGCGTCTGCTGCGTCTGCTTCGCCGAAGCTATAGCGGAGCATCATTGCGCCCGAAAGGATTGTTGCAAGCGGATTTGCCTTTTGCTGGCCTGCAATATCAGGCGCAGAGCCGTGGATTGGCTCATAAAGACCGAATGTGCCCTCTGCAAGAGAAGCAGAAGCAAGCATTCCGATTGAACCGCTTATCATTGAAGCTTCATCAGACAAAATATCGCCGAAAATATTTGATGTTACAATTGTATCAAACTGGCCAGGGTTGCGGACAAGCTGCATTGCGCAGTTATCAACATACATATAGGAAACCTCAACCTCCGGATAATCAGCCTTTGTTTCCTCCATAACCTTTCTCCAGAGTCTTGAAGAATCAAGTACATTTGCCTTATCCACGCAGGTAAGTCTTTTACCGCGCTTCATAGCATATTCAAAGCCTGCTTTAACGATTCTTTTGATTTCAGGAACAGTGTAACGCTCTGTATCATAAGCACCTACAACGCCGTTTTCTTCATAAGTTCCTCTGTCGCCGAAATAGATACCGCCCGTAAGCTCACGAACGATCAGAATATCAAGGCCGTTTCCGATAATCTCTTCCTTAATAGGAGAAGCGCTCTTGAGCGGTGCAAAAATCTTTGCAGGGCGAAGATTGGCAAAAAGACCAAGCGCCTCGCGGATTGCAAGAAGACCTTTTTCAGGGCGGTTATTACCCGGCTGGTTATCCCACTTAGGACCGCCTACTGCGCCAAGAAGAACTGCATCTGAAGCCTTGCAGGCAGCTTCCGTTTCCTTTGGGAAAGGAACACCTGTTGCATCAATCGCACAGCCGCCGAGAAGCTGATAATCATAATCAATTTTAATACCAAACTTTTCGCCTGCTGCATTCAAAACCTTAATACATTCATCAACGATTTCAGGGCCGATACCATCGCCCTTTAAAACTGTTACTTTATAATTATTCATAACTTTCCTCCGTTATTGTTGGTTATCAGACTTACTTTTCAAAAATGCCCGGCATTGTATCATCACGAACGCAGTCTGCCTGATCTCTGTTTACCGCACAGATGATACCCTTTAAGGAAGCATAGCCGATATTATGGCTTACGCCGATACCGAAAATATCCTTGCCTTCAGGATTTTTAAGATGAATATAGGAAATAGCCTTTGAATCTGAGCCTACTGCAATAGCATGCTCGCTGTAATCAATAAATTCATAGCCCGTAATGCCAACTGTTTTAATTGCATTGAAGAATGCACCAATCGGACCTGAGCCTTTTCCGCTGATCTGAACAGGATCATTGTTCTTATACTTAATTGTTCCGTCAAATTCAACAGTCGTAAGATAATCTTCCTCGTTCTTTTCTTCGTTGATCTTATAATTTGCAAGTCTGTATGGACCAACAACATTTCTGTATTCCTTCTGGAACAAATCAAAAACTTCTGAACTTAAAAGCTCCTTGCCCTTTTCATCGCAGGCATGCTTTACAACTGCACCGAATTCAGCGTGCATAGCTTTTGGCATATTAATGCCGTAATCTGTTGCAAGAACAAAGGCTGCGCCGCCCTTACCGCTTTGAGAATTGATACGGATAATCGGCTCATATTCTCTGCCGACATCAGCAGGATCAATCGGAAGATAAGGCACTTCCCAATAGCCTGTATCATGCTCTTTCATATACTGCTTGCCCTTATTGATTGCATCCTGATGAGAGCCTGAAAACGCAGTAAACACAAGCTCGCCTGCATAT
>JAIDLO010000004.1 GCA_029050995.1 Eubacterium sp.
GCTTTATATAAGAATATCATATATAAAAAATATTGTAAACAATTGCTAAATTAAAAAGAGGCAGGTTTCACTGTAAAATTCTCAGCATTCCTACCTCTTTAATAATTAAACTGTTAATCAAAATAAATCAGCTAAAGCAGCAGCTTTTTGGCATCCGTCCGTTTTTTCAATGTCTCCTGCATTAAGTACACTTGGCACTAAAACCTCGCCGACCATTTTCCACTTATTCAATGCAGCGGTACGCTCAATCGGAATACGCACACCATCCATTACCGTCATATCATCTTCTTCACAACAGGTAATGAGCGCACATTCTTTTCCGGATATATCCTTACCACCTACAACCAAAGAAAAGATACGGTCAATAACACTCTTAATTTGAGCAGGAATTGAATACCAATACACAGGCATTGTAAACACAATTGCATCTGCTTCTAAAATAGCTGGAGCCAAAGTATTAAAATCATCATCAAACGAACAAGCCTTGCCTGTAGAATAACAGGTTTCACAAGCTCTGCAGCCGCCAAGCTTTTTCATGGCAGCATCAAAACGAATAATCGTGTGTCCCTTTTCTTCTGCAGCCTTAATAAATGCATCTGTCATCGCGAAGCTGTTGCCGTTTTTGCGTGGACTTCCTGTAATTACAACAATTTTCTTTCCCATAAATAGTTCCTCCAACCTAAATAATAGTAAGATTGACTTTCGTCTTACCTTTTACTATAATTATATTGTGAATAAAGCAAAAAACAAGTACGCACATTAAAGTGCGATACTATCAAATAGGTTAAATACTTACCTGAAGGAGAGTGTTAATATGAGCTTGGAATGTATTCAGAATGCCAAATTAGAGGACACCGGCTTTAATTATACAATGTCTTTAATACAGGGAAAATATAAAATGTATATTCTTTACACCCTTATGGGTTATGGCGTTGTACGATTCAATGAAATGAAAAAATATATAGGCACTATTTCGTATAAAACTTTGAGTGCAACACTTAAAGAGCTTGAAGCGGACGGCTTGGTTCATAGAGAAGAATATCCCCAAATCCCGCCAAAGGTTGAATATAGCCTTACCGAAAGGGGAAAATCATTAATTCCGATTTTAGATCAGATGTGTACTTGGGGAGAGCAAAACAGATAATATGATTATAAAAGCAGAGGGTGCTGTAGTTTTTACAGCACCCTCTGAAAATTTTTTTACAAACAATATTATATTTAATCCGGCTGTTGCCCATTATGCGCCAGCCATTTACATTCTGTAAGCTCCATATCGGTAAATACAGCCTTAAAGGATGAATCTTCAGGCGAGCAGGCATAAATGCCGAATTGGATTTCTCCTGCGCCTTTATGCATATGACATATACGCATCTGGCTGAAATGAATGCCGTCATTCGAGCATTCAATACAATAATCATCCTCACGGCGGCTGAATCTATACCACATAGATTTTACATCTGCCGGAATTGCGGTAGTTGCCCAATCGGAATAGCCGTTATTTGTTACCACGCTGCCTAAATGTTGAAACGCATCATTTTCATATTCAACAGAAGCCTTCAGCCAATTTTCACTATCTAAATACATAACAATTCCGCACTGGTCAAAGCGATGATGACTTTCATTGAAATCTGTTTTAACAACAAAGCTGAAAAACTTTTCATCGGTTTTCATTTGAAAAACAGGCGCATTATCATTTTGAAAATGATAATAAGTTCTCTGCCATAAATCCGTATGCGGTTTCGTAGTAATTTCTATTTTATCTTGATCCGCAGAATAGCTTTCGGGTTCTCTTGTCCATTTAAAATTCTTAATATTCATAAGCAGCCACCAATTTATTCAATAAGTTTTATCCTTAATAGAATAGCATAAAACAATCAGCATATCAATAATAAAAAAGCGATAAGCAATTACCGAATCATTCTTTGTGCAGGAGTCTGATTACCTGTTAACACAGGCTGGTAATTGCTTATCTGAGCAGCCTAAACAATAAAGTTCAGACATACTTTCACAATAAAATTCCACAAAATATAAATGTGGATGCAGGATATATTTTTTCCTCCATAGTAAAAGTGTCGAAAATACGAAAAAGTAACAAAAAAAATTTGATTTTTTATAATTAAAAAGAAACCACCGTTAAAACGATGGTTTCTTTTCTTTGTAAATATTCTTATTTTGTAATTCTGATAACTGTTGCGGAGTATTTCGGAACAGTATAGTTAAATTTATTTGAAAATCCCGAAACGGTAAATTCCTCCATAATGCATTGCTTATCTTCGCCAAGTGTGTTTTCGCTTTCAAGGCTGTCATCCGCAACCTGATATACTTTTGCGGAACTGCCGATACTTTCTGCTGATGAAATATCAACAGCAAAGCTGCGTGCGGAATCGGTTACATTAACAAGCTTAACGATAATATCGCCGCTTTCGTCTGTACTTACAACCTGATACGCTTCAGCCTCAGCAGGATAAGCAGTGTTATAATCAACATATAGCTCATCATCAATATAGCACTGAACATTCGTGCCGTTAACAACAACCTTTAAGGAATAGGTTTTACCTGTTTCAGCCACAAATGGTTTTGCTGAACCTACAAGCTGTCCGGACTTAACACCGTCATTCATTTCCTGCAAGCAGGAAACTGTATTGTTCCAGCCGCCGATATTCCAGAAATAATTTGTTTCTTTACTTTCAACACCAAACGGAATAAGGAAGCCCTCCTGCCCATCAAGCTTAACGGCATCTACAGTAAAGGTATAATTTGACCAATCATCCTCTCCGAAATAAACAACGGAGCCATTATCACTGTATTCCATTTCGGTTGTTGCCTGGCGGAGCTTTCCGTCTGCAACAGACCATTCTCCGTCTGTAACACGGTCCCATTGCTTTTTAAAACTCTTCTGATCTGAAAAATCATCTTCGCTGAGCACTTCGCCTGTATCATTGTTTACAATTTTAACATTATCAAATTCAGCCGAAGTATACCATGTGCCGACACCGACCTTACCAATAATATCCTTCTGTTCAACCGCCGCTCCCTCAAGCGTTGAAGAAAGCAGCTTTGAGCCTGTATTTGTTGAAAACAGCTTTTGCATATAATAGCTGTTTGAGCCAATGCTTGCGTTATTATTAAACCAAATCAGATTCGGTGCCCAATGCTTTGCGGTCGTGCTGCCGAAAAGAGGTGCATAGGTTGCCATGCGAACAATATCGCCGTTTCTTTCAAGCCCTGTCATATAGGCAGCCTCTGAAAGTGCAGATTTAAATGTATTAGACAATGATGCGTATTCTCCGAGGAACACATTGATTGCACCGCCGTAAACAGTATCTGTCATATTGTCTACAGCTCTTTTATAGTTCGCCTCGTCATAATAATCTGCATTCTTGAAGAACCAATCCGGATCGTTGTAATAATGCTGGTCAACAGCGCCTGCAAAATCAGCAGCATTCTTGCTGCTTCCAAGCTGTTTCTTGGCATATTCATAAGAAGACAGATAATCTACGCCCGATAAGCCGTCATCCGCACCGGCGGAATAAATAAGCTCTATACCCTTATATAACTTAGGATTTTTTGCTTTTGCAGCATTGAATGCATCAAGGAATGCTTTATAGCGTTCAAAATAATCCTTGCCGTAATTTTCGTTTCCGATACAAATGTATTTCAGCTCAAAAGGCTCTTTATGACCAAGGCTTGCTCTTACCTTGCCCCAGGTTGTTGAGGCATCTCCTCGGCAGAACTCAACAAGATCAAGCATATCCTGAATATACTCAGCAAAACGCTTTGATTTCATATCAACAGGCTTGCCTTCTCTTCCCTGGCAGTATAATCCGCAGTTGAGAACAGGCACACCAACAGCACCGATATCCTCTGAAAGCTGAAAATACTCATAGAATCCAAGACCATAGGACATAAAGCTCGGCCAAGGATCATCAGTAGCCTTAATATCTGTCCAGATATTTATGCCCTGTTTTCTTGCGGCAACATCGCCATAAGCTCCGTTAAATTTAAGCGGTAAGCCGTCACTTCCAACAGCGACAGAATCCTTCCAGCTGTAATCACTTGCATCATCGTAACCCTCGATTACACAGCCGCCGGGGAAACGAAGGAATTTTGGCTGAAGCTCCTCAAGCATCGTTGCAAGGTCTTTTCTCAAGCCATTCTCTCTGCCCTTATATGTATCTGCCGGGAAAAGGGAAACCATATCAAATGCAGCACTGCCGTTATCAATAAGCACCTGAAGCGTTACGCCCTCATTGGCATCAATTGATGAGGTAAAGGAAAGAGAATACTTTGCCCATTGATCTGTAATGCTGTCAATCTGTGCTTCGGCAGCAACAGCTTCTTCTGCGTTCTTCTTTGTTTTTGTTACAAGGCGAATCGTTACAGGACCCGAATAATTATCTATACTCTTTGCGTATAATGAAAAATTATATTTCTTATCCTTTTCAATGGATATACCGTCAAGAAAGCCGACATTTTCGATACCGGCTTTTTCACTGCCGTTGTTGGCAAGAACAAGATAATTTGTATTGTTTTCATTCAGGCAATTTTTCGTGTCATTAATTTTAACATCTGCCTTAGCATCGCCGACAGTGTTCCAGCCATAAAGCTGATTGCCTGCTGCAAGCTCCGTAAATTCAAAGGAACGGTTCGCTATTTTTTCAGCATATAATCCGCCGTCTGCCGCAAAATTGATATCCTCAAAAAATATGCCAAAAAGCAAATCGCTGATATCATGCATTTCTTTGGCAGCATCAATACTAAGCTTATAATCTGCCTGCTCTGTATTGTAATCTGTAACCGTGTTAACCTGTGCATTTTTTGCATTCTGCGAACAGCCGCACAAGCAGATTAATAAAACTGCAAGACCAGCGGCAAGCACCGCCTTGCATTTTGATTTTGGAAAATATTTCATAATAAAACCCCTTAAATATCTATATATTATACACATAATATATTAACATTAAAAAGTAATTATTGTCAATAAAACCAAATATACCAATACATAAATAAAAATGGCAGGCGTACTGAAAATACACAGCACACCTGCCTCAATTATTATAATATATCGTTTTACTTAATCAATCTCTATTTTAAAGCATATTGGATTATAGCTTACAAAATCGTCATTCGACTGAATAACAAGGGCTTCATCATTTCTATCAAAAGCAAGCTCTTCGCCTGTTGAAAGAAGCGTAATTTTATTGATTATAAAATCGTGATGATTTTGCTTTTTCAAAGCCTTTATTACTGCATTTTTACCATTCGGTCGCATTTGAAAAGCATAGATTGCTCCGCACTTATAGGTAAATCTGAAATCCTTTTCAGTAAAAGGCTTTTCTTCTCTGTCCTTAAAAAATCCTGCCTCGTTATTAACCTCGCCCTCTCCGAACTGTTTCCAGAATGTGGTTTCGTAAATGCCCTCGCCGTTGAGCTTCATCCACGCTCCGAGCTCCTCAAGAACCTGCGTTTCTTCATCCGTAATCGTTCCGTCCGGCTTAGGTCCGATATTCAGAAGCAGCATACCATTTTTACTTACAATATCTATCAAATCGGTAATAATCTGCCTTGAATTCTTATATCTGTTATCCTTTCTGTAGCCCCATGAATCCTTGCCTATGGCAGTATCCGTCTGCCAAGGAACAGGGGAAATATCCGTAAGTGCACCCCTTTCAACATCAAAGGTTGCCACCGTTGGCGGGAAAGCCTCATGCTTATAGTTTATCGTAACCTCTTTCCCCCATTCCTCTGCCCTGTTGTAATAATAGGCACAAAGCTTTTTCAGATAAGGCTTAAAGGAATGATTATGAATCCACCAGTCAAAATACAGAATTCTCGGCTGATATTTATCTACCAGCTCACAAGTACGAACAAGCCAATCCTCAAGCCACGCTTGGCTTGCTCCGATTGAATATGTATCTGCGGTTGTTGCGTGAATTGTGCCGCTGTCAAATTCAGGGCAATGAACAGCAGGGCCGTAAAAATCCGCATATCTTTCGTCATTGACATCACTGTTAAAGGTTCTGCCCATATTCATAAAGAAATAATGCTCTGCCCTATGCGTTGAGGCACAAAAGGCAAGTTCGTTTTTGTCACAGGTATTTTTCAATTCGCCGACAACATCCCTGCAAGGCCCCATATCTTTCGCATTCCAACGATTAAACGCAGTTTCATACATAGCAAAACCATCGTGATGCTCACAAACAGGCATAACATATTTTGCACCTGCTTTTTTAAATAATTCAATCCACTTTTCAGCATTGAATTTTTCAGCCCTGAACATCGGAATAAAATCTTTATAGCCGAATTTATCCTGATTGCCGTAGGTTGTAACATGATGCCCGAACTCTCGGCAGTTTATATCATACATTGCTCTTGAATACCATTCACTGCCGTATGCAGGCACACTGTAAATACCCCAGTGAATAAAAATGCCGAGCTTTCCTTTATAATACCAATCCGGCGTTTTGTGGTTAGACAAGGATTCCCAATTGTCTTTATATCTGCCGTTTGCAATTACATCATCAATCTTCTGTAAGTATTCTTTCGTTGTCATTGTTTTCTCCTTTAATCAAAGCAATCAAGCACTTCTGCACCTTTTTTAACAAAGGCAATAAATTCATCAATTTCAGCCGTAATCTCATGATAGCCGGCACTGTATTCCGTTTTATCTTTTGTTAAAATCCAATCTCCCTGCGGAAGATAAACAGTTTTCTTTGTCTGCCCCCTATTTACAATCGGGGCAAACAGGATATCATCGCCAAACATATACTGCTCGCCGAGCAAATAGCATTCTTCATCTTCGGGAAAATCAAAAAACATCGGACGCATTACGGGATAACCCTTTTCAGCAGCAATTTTCATATGCTGTTCAATATACGGTCTGAGCTTTTCACGCAGGAATACAAGCTTTTTCAGAATTTCAAAATTCCTTTCGCCAAAGCTCCAAAGTTCATTCGGATCGCCCGAAGGCTCTTTAAGATTGCTTTGTTCTCCGTGACGATTGCGGTTGCCGTGCAGACGCAGAACAGGAGAAAACACACCATACTGGAACCAGCGAACAATCAATTCTCTGAATTCGTCACTTTGTGTATCGCCGCCGTAAAATCCGCCGACATCAGTATTCCACCAAGGAATGCCGCACATAGACATATTAAGCCCTGCCTTAACCTGTTCGGACAGGCTTTCAAATGTAGACGGAATATCGCCGCTCCATACAAGTGCGCCGAATTTCTGACTGCCTGTATATGCACAGCGGGTAAGCGTTACGGAATCTTCTATTCCCATTTCCTTAAAGCCGTCATATGCCATTTTGGAATAATAATACGGATAAAGCAAGCCAACCTCATCAGCCCTGCCCTTGTACCAGATCAGATTTTCAAAATCTTCGGGATGAATTTCAGGCTCAGCCTCATCAAACCAAAGCGCATCAACACCATTATCCAGATAATTTTCTTTCAGCTTCTTCCACACATAATCACGTGTTGCAGGATTGGTAGCATCAATTTCAGACTGCCAGCCGTAAAAGCTGAATACTCTGTCTGCACCCCTTGTTGTGCGCATAAGCATATTATTATCACGCATATAATTGAAGTTTTCACTTGCACCGTTAATAGTAGGCCACATGGATACTGCAAGCTTTGTTCCCATTTCGTGCAGTTCATCCGTCATGGCTTTAACATCAGGCCAATACTTAGGATCAAATTTGTAATCCCCCTGCTCTGTCCAATGGAAATAATCTGCAACAATTACGGAGAGAGGGATTCCCTCTTTCTTATATCGCCTTGCAACGGCAAGCAAGTCCTCCTGTGTTTCATATCTCAGTCTGCTCTGCCACAAGCCTGTTGCCCAATGCGGCATAACAGGCGAATGACCTGTTAAGTCTGCAAGCGCCTGTGCCGTTTGCTTCGGACCGCCGTCAATCACTATGTAATCTATTTTTCTTGTTGTGTTCACACTCCAGCGTGTTCTGTTGTTTGACAGCTCAACGCTTCCCACAGCAGGATTATTCCATAAAAAGCCATAGCCGAGTGACGAATAAACATAGGGTATCGTGCATTTTGTGTTTACATGCCTTATATCAAGAGAACAGCCCTTTAAATCGAATTGTCCGACAGGCTCGTGACCAAGCCCATAAAAATGTTCATAATCATTCGGCTTGAAGGTTACACGGGCAGACCACGCACCGTTATCCTTGCACGCATAATGGCGGTAGCCTCCATTGAATGCAAGCTCGGGCTTTTCTTCCAGAATTACCTTTCCATTATGCGTAAATGTAATTTTACCGCTTCTTTCAAGTTTTGCCGTAAGACTGCCGACCGTCATTGAAACAGAATACTCATCCTCTGTAATCTCCGCTTGTTCAGCCTGCGGCATAAGCGTAAAATTCTCTTCATATATTCTTCCCTCGGGGAATGCTTCAAAGCGTATGGAATTTTTATAGCAGGCAGTAATCCGCACAATTTCTCCGTGCCTTGAAAAGATAATTTCATTTTCATTTATAACAGTATTATTCATAATTGTTACCTCAGTTTTATTATCTTTATGGTATTGATAATCATCATTTATGTTCAGCTAAAAAATTTAAAACCTCTTCCTTTTCAGGCATTACCTTTAACGCACCACGGCGCGTGGTAATGATTGAGGATGCGGCATTTGCGAAAGTTAACATCTCATATAATTTCTGTTCATCGAAGCCGTCAAGTCCATTTTTCAAAACAGCATCAAGCACACAAGCCATAAATGTATCGCCTGCTCCTGTGGTTTCTACTGTGTTTACATCAAGAAATGTTTCGCGTGATACAATAATATTCTTGTAATATACTTTACTGCCGTTCTTGCCCATTGTTGCACAAACAAGAGGGATATCATATTCCTTACGGATCAGCTGAATACCCTCGTCAATATCATCCGTATCGGTCATAAACTCAATTTCATTATCGGATATTTTGAGGATATCACATTGACTGAGTCCGTATTTTATCTTTTCCTTTGCCAAGTCGAGATTTTTCCAAAGCGGAGGACGCAGATTCGGATCAAAGGAAAGAATTGCACCGGATTGCTTGGCTGCTTCTATTGCCGTTTTCGTTGCAACTTCAACATCCGAATCAGTCATAGAGAGCGTACCAAAATGAAATATTTTGGAATTCTTGATTAAGTCTAAGTTAATCTCTTGAGAACGGAGCATCATATCCGCACCGGGATTTCTGTAAAATGAAAAACCTCTGTCGCCATCTGAAGCAGTATGTACAAAGGCAAGCGTAGTCGGCACATTATTATCCATAAGCAGATTATCGGTGTTAATGCCCGCTTTCTGCACCGTATCTTTCAGCAGTTTTCCGAAAGAATCGTTTCCGACCTTTCCGATAAACGCCGTTTGCCTGCCAAGCTTTTGGAGCATAGCAAGCACATTACACGGCGCACCGCCCGGATTTGCCTCAAATAATTGGTTTCCCTGACTGCTCAGCTTTCCGTCTGCCGTGAAATCAATCAGCAGTTCCCCAAGAGCCGTTACATCAAATTTTTTCATTTTATATGCACCCCTATTAAGAAATGGCTTTTATGCTTGCATTATAGCATAAAAATTCCGCAATATAAACCTATATCATAGGTGGGATTTAGTTAATTTCTACTTTCATGCAATGATATTTACACAAGCTCTCACTGTATTTATCCGGCTGATGACCGCCTGCATAAAGGGTTATTCTGCCGTTCGGCTCTGTTCTTTTACCATTTGAAAGAACAGCTTTTATCCAATACCTGTCAATTTTTGTTTCAATGGACTTTGTTTCATTTGATTCAAGTTCAATCGGTACAACCCCGCAAAGCTGATAATTCGGCGTATCTGTTCTGCTGTCATCATACTGTGCATATATCTGAATTTTTTCATATGCTTTCATACTGCCTTTGTTCGTCAGAGTTATACGAGCCGTTATTTCCGTATCATCACAGCTAAGTATTTCAAAATCATTGTACTCAAATTCAGCATAGCTCAAACCATATCCAAATGGATACAACGGCTTTTCTTCCAAAAAGCGATAGGTTCTGCCTTTCATATTATAATTGGTTATATCGGGCAATTCTGTTTCAGCATTATAAAAGGTTATCGGCAGTCTGCCGGACGGAGAATACTTTCCTGCAAGTAGCTCTGCAATGGCAAGTCCGCCGAGCGCACCCGGATACCAAGCATGAAGAATTGCTTTAGCATGATTTCTTACCTTTTCGCCTAAATCAACAGCACTGCCGCACATTGTAACAACAATTAAATTATCGCAAGCCTTACAAACTGCATCGGCAAGCTTCATTTGAGTTTCAGGCAAATACATAGTCTTTTTATCGCCGTGATCTGTAAAATCATTTTCACAGCCTGTGTCTTCTCCCTCAATGTGCCGATCAAGCCCTAAACACAAAATGGTAACATCTGCCTGTGATGCCGCAGCGGCAGCCTCGCTTTCAAGATCATTAAAGCCGTCATAATACTTGCTCTGGTCAAAACAAATCTGAGAGCCGTCTGCAACGATAATCTCTGAGCCGTCAAACACTTTTCTGATTCCGTCAGCAACCGTTATATACTCATCAGCATGACCATTATAATTTCCCTCAAGAACAGCTGTTGATAAAGCATTCGGTCCGATAACAGCTATTCTTTTTACCTTATCTTGTTTAAGAGGCAAATAATTGTTTTCATTTTTCAGCAGTACAAGGCTTTGTCTTGCTGCCTCAAGATTGAGCGCTTTATGTTCACGGCAATTCAGCTTGCTGTATGGTATATCCGCATAAGGTCTGTTTTCTTCAAATTCGCCCAGCATAACTCTTGTTGTATAAAGTCTTACTGCGGCATCTGTAATAACATCCTCATCAATCAAATCTTCTTCGTATGCGTCGATTAAATGCGTATATGCTTCTCCGCAGTTCAGGTTACAGCCTGATTCAAGTGCAGCAGCTGCCGCTTGTGTAAGATTTTCAACATAATGATGATGTTCTGAAATATCAGCAACAGCGCCGCAGTCTGATACAAAATAACCCTCAAAACCAAACTTTGTACGCAGAATATCCTTTATCAGTTTTTTGCTTGCACAACACGGCTCGCCGTTTGTTCTGTTGTATGCGCCCATTACACCCGCAACATCAGCTTTTACGGCATATTTAAATGCAGGAAGATAGGTTTCATACAAATCCTTTTCGCTTGCCTCTGCATTAAAAGAATGGCGCAGTTTTTCAGGACCTGAATGAACAGCAAAATGCTTTGCACAGGCAGCAGCTTTTAAAAATTCGCCATTGCCCTGCAAGCCTTTAATAAATTCACATCCCAAAGCAGAAGTAAGAAACGGATCTTCGCCAAAGGTTTCCTGCCCTCTTCCCCAGCGGGGATCTCTGAAAATATTGATATTCGGCGACCAATAGGTAAGCCCTTTAAATATACCTCTGTCGCCATATTTTATGCTTGAATTATACTTTGCTCTGCCCTCAGTAGAAATAGCATCCGCAACAGAATGAATAAGCATAGGATTAAAGGATGCCGCCAAACCTATCGTTTGCGGAAATACAGTTGCGACACCTGCTCTTGCAACACCGTGGCACGCCTCGTTCCACCAATTATGCTCGTTAATGCCAAGTCTGTCTATTGCAGGCGCATTATAAAGAAGCTGCGACATTTTTTCTTCAACCGTCATTTTGGAAACGATTGAAATTGCCTTTTCTTTTGCAGTTAAAAAATCCATGATTTTTACTCCTTAGTATCTATATATATAAATTATATTTTATCAGCAATTGACAACACAAGTAAAAAATAATACAATTATAGACAAAAGTTAAGGTGATCCAAATGTATTTTTACGAACAAATACACTCCAATGAAAGAAATTATTTATACTGCCAATCCAATACAGATTTCAGCTTTCCTCTACATCTGCACAGAAGCTTTGAATTCATCTATGTTCAGGACGGCACTATGAATATTCAAATCGGAAATCAAATCTATGTATTAGAAAAAAATAAAGCCGCTCTCATTTTTCCGGGGCAGCTTCACGCCGGCTTTACAAAAGAACATTCAAAAAGCTTTTTATGCATATTTTCTGCTGATCATATATATGATTTTTATAATTTAATT
>JAIDLO010000040.1 GCA_029050995.1 Eubacterium sp.
ACTCTACACCCGTAACCTCCTCGGCATCCGCACCAGTGTAAATATGCAAGCTATAATAATTGTTATTATGGAACGCCTGCTAAGGCTGCTATGGATAGGGTTGAAGAGGGGAAAATCTGTTTCCTTATTATTGAATGCCAGGGTGCAAAAAAGGTTATGAAAAACTGCCCTGAAGCCGTTTCAATCTTCCTTATGCCGCCAAGCATTGAAACACTTGAAAGACGCCTTAAAAAGCGTAATACAGACAGTGAAGAGCAGATTGCAAACAGATTAAGAATTGCTGAAGAGGAAATTAATTCATCCTCAGTATTCGATTATATTGTTGTAAATAACGAGCTTGAAAAAGCCGTTGATGAAATAAATGAAATTTTAAATAATGAATTAGAAAAGCGTAATGCTTAAAGGAGAAATTGTTATGTTTAATCCAGATTTAAAGAAAATGTTAAAGAATTGCAACAGCAGATACAGCCTTGTTGTAGGTACAGCAAAAAGAGCAAGAGAAATCCGCGATGATGCAGTTAAAAGAGATGAGCTTCTTGATACAAAAACCGTATCTCTTGCTATTGAGGATATTATGAACGGCAAATATGTTGTTGACGAGCCGGAAGAGCTCAAATCCGAGAAATGATAAATCGGCTTATTGCTACGGTTGCCGTTGAAAAAACTTTCTTTAATTACGATTCAGATTATGATTATTATGTTCCCGATGAGCTGAAAGGCTCTGTTTCAATCGGAACAAGAGTCAAAGTTCCTTTTGGTAAAGGAAATGTTTTAAGATACGGCATTGTGGTTAAACTATTTGAAGCAATCAACAGCGGTTTAAAAGAGATATCTTCCGTTTCTTCAAAAACACCTGTTTTATCAGAAGAAATGGTTGGTCTTGCACTATGGCTTAAAGAACGCTGCTTTTGTACAACCTATGAATGTCTTAAGCTTATGCTTCCAAGAGGCATAGATCGGGTTGGGGATAAAAGCACAAGAATGGTTCGGCTTGTAATTGAGGACGAGGATGCTCTGCCGAAATTGACACCAAAGCAGAAAACAGTTGTTCATCTTTTGTTTGATGTCGGTACTGCTTCCGTAAATGAGGTTTGTGAGTTTTGTTCAGTAGGCGAGGCTGTTGTTAAAAATCTTGTCAAATACGGTGTATGCGAGATTTATGATAAGGAAATTTATCGTAATCCATACAATGTTTATGATGAAAACGGCAGTAAAACAGATATAAACCTTTCCAAACAGCAAAAAAGTGCGTATGACACTTATGCACAGATGCTTGAAAACGGTGGCGGAACAGGGCTTTTATATGGTGTAACAGGCTCGGGCAAAACGCAGGTATATCTTAAACTCATTGATAAAGCTATATCTACGGGCAAAGATGTTATTGTTATGGTGCCTGAAATTGCTTTAACACCGCAGATGCTTTCCATTTTCCATAAGCGATACGGAAAAGCAGTTGCTGTATTTCACAGTGGTTTATCACTTGGCGAGCGTAATGATGAATATAAGCGTGCAGACAGAGGAGAAGCGCATATTGTTATCGGAACAAGAAGTGCCGTTTTTGCACCTTTGCACAATCTTGGTCTTATCATTATGGATGAAGAGCAGGAGCATACTTATAAAAGTGAGCGAACACCTCGTTACCACGCAAAGCAGGTTGCAAATTACAGATGTAAATACAATAAAGCATTGTTATTACTTACCTCGGCAACACCGAGCGTAGAAAGCTATACAGCCGCTTTGCAGGGTAAATACAAATTATGCGAATTAACGGAAAGATACGGCGATGCAAAGCTTCCGCAGGTCATAACTGTTGATATGAAAACAGAGGCAAAGGATAATAAATCGCCTATTTCCAATATGCTTAAAGATTTGATTCAGCAGAATCTTGATCAGCATAAACAATCCATATTGTTGATTAACAGACGAGGGTTTAATACCTTTATTGCCTGCAACTCCTGCGGTCATGTTATTACTTGCCCAAACTGCAGTATCAGCTTAACCTATCACAGTAATATCAACAGGCTGATGTGTCATTATTGCGGATACTCAAAGCCGCTTGATAATATTTGCCCTGAATGCGGCGAAAATAGTGTCAGATACAGCGGCTATGGTACGCAGAGAATTGAGGATGCATTGAAATTCCTGTTTCCCGATGCTCGCGTTCTTAGAATGGATGCAGATACAACAACAGGAAAATTCAGCCATCAAAAGCTGTTTGACGCTTTTTCCAATGGTGAATATGATATTTTAATCGGAACGCAGATGGTTGCAAAAGGGCTTGATTTCCCGAATGTAACGCTAGTTGGTGTTGTAAATGCGGATAATTCGCTTTATGATGAGAATTATACTGCACAGGAAAAATCCTTTGATTTGATAACGCAGGTTGTCGGCAGAAGCGGACGCCGTGATGCAAGCGGTAAAGCTGTTATTCAAACAGTGAATCCGTTAAATCAGATTATCGAATATGCAGGAAATCAGGATTATAAATCGTTTTATGAAACGGAAATTGCTCTTAGAAGAGCATTGGCTTATCCGCCTTTCTGTGATATCTATTCAGCTTTCTTTACAGGAGAAAATGAAAACACGGTTTCAATGTGTGCAAAAGCATATTTCGATACGCTTGTTGAGCTGAATAACGGCGATTACAAGGGCGAAAAGATTATTGTTTTAGGTCCGAGTCCTGCAAAAATCAGCAAGATCAGTAATAATTATCGTTACAGACTTGCAGTGAAATGTAAAAATTCAAAAACTATTCGCAGAATGTTTAACGAAATTTTGAAAAGAATCAGTAAAATGAAGGAATATAAGGATATTTCAATTTCACTTGATTTGAATCCTTATGATTTAATATAGGAGAATATAAATGGCATTAAGAAATGTAGTTAAAGTAGGAGATCCTATTTTGAATAAAAAAAGCCGTATCATTGAAAAATTTGATGAAAAGCTTTCAACTTTAATTGATGATATGTTTGAAACAATGTACAAGGAAAACGGCGTTGGTCTTGCAGCAGTTCAGGTTGGAATGTTAAAAAGAGTAGTTGTTATTGATGTTGGTGACGGCCCTATGGAGCTTGTTAATCCGGAAATAACACTTCAAGAGGGAGAACAGAGAGAGCAGGAAGGCTGCCTTTCTCTTCCCGGAAAATGCGGTACAACAGTCCGCCCTATGAAGGTACAGGTTAAAGCTCAGAACAGGGAGGGCAAATGGCAGGTGTTTACAGGCGAAGGTCTTAAAGCAAGAGCTTTTTGCCATGAGATAGACCATTTGGACGGCATTTTATTCACATCAAAAGTTATTGACGGAGTTGTTGAGGGTTAATGAATATTGTTTTTATGGGCACTCCTGATTTTGCAGTGCCGTGTCTTGAAAAGCTTATTAAAAGTGAAGAATGCAATATTTCAGCTGTTTTTACACAGCCCGATAAAAAGGTTGGCAGAAAGCAGATTTTGACACCGCCGCCTGTTAAGGCTCTGGCAGTCGAGCATAATATTCCTGTTTATCAGCCTGCTACTTTAAAAAATGAAGAAGCATTTGAAACAATTAAGGAATTAAATCCCGATTTAATGGTTGTTGTTGCTTACGGCAAAATCTTGCCAAAGAATATTCTTGACTATCCAAAGTATGGCTGTATTAATGTGCACGCTTCTCTTTTGCCGAAATATCGTGGTGCTGCCCCGATTCAATGGGCAGTGCTGAATGGCGATGAGAAAACAGGCGTATGCGTTCAGCAAATGGATATCGGAATTGACACCGGAGATATATTGTTTACCGAAGAAACGGAAATTGGTATCAATGAAACCTCAGAAGAATTGTTTGACCGACTTTCGCTTATCGGCGCAGATGCGCTTATGAAAACGATTGATTTAATTGAAAGCGGAAAAACAAATCCCGTTCCTCAGCCTGAGGGAGATTTCGGCTATGCTTCTATGATTGATAAATCCATGAGCAATATAGATTGGAATAAATCAGCCTTTGAAATTCATAATCAGATCAGAGGGCTTCAGACCTGGCCTTGTGCCTCAACTGTTATAAATGGAAAAAATGTAAAAATTCACAAATCCGTTTTAAGCAATGAAAAAGGTAGTGAAGCAGGAAAAATTGTTCATAATAAAAATGTAATCACTGTTTCCTGCGGAGACGGAAAATGCATTGATATTCTTGAATTACAGCCGGACGGCAAAAAAAGAATGGACGCTAAATCTTTCTTAGCAGGAAATAAAATTGAAATCGGACAATTCATAGGAGAATGATATGGGCATATATTTTGCATATTATCTTACCGGTATTATAATGGTTCCTGTGCTTATTTTTGCGTTGATCTGCCAATCTAAAGTCAGGTCAAGCTTCAATAAATACAGCCAAATCAGAAATTCAAGAGGCTTAACAGGTGCGGAAGCGGCTTACAGACTTTTACAGCTTAACGGAATTACCGATGTTAAAATCAGACAAATTCCAGGCAGCTTAACAGATCATTATAACCCGAAAACGAAGGAAATCTGCCTTTCAGAGGATGTTTTCGGTTCACAGAGCATTGCGGCTGTCGGTATTGCCTGTCACGAAGCAGGTCATGCCTGTCAGCACGCGCAAAACTATTTTCCGCTTACGATTCGTAATAAGGTAATTCCCTTGACGAATATCGGCTCAACAGCCGGAATTCCGCTTGCGCTGCTTGGTATGTTCTTTGCCTTTGAACCGCTTATCTATATCGGCATAGCCCTTTATGGTGCTGTTGCATTGTTTCAGCTGATAACGCTTCCTGTTGAATTCAATGCTTCGGCAAGAGCATTAAGAACGATTCAGGACAATGGATTTTTAATTTCAGAAGAATATACGGGAGCAAAGAAGGTATTGACTGCTGCTGCATTAACCTATGTTGCCGCACTTGCTTCAGCTCTTGCAACCTTATTAAGATTATTAATTTTAGCGAATAGAAGACGATAATGAAGAATTCAAGACAGATTGCTTCTGAAACGCTGTATAAAATCTTTTATGATGATGCGTACTCCAATATTGCGATAGACAGTGCACTGTCCGAGATTAAAGACGGAAAATCATTTATAACAAGACTTGTTTACGGCGTTGTTGAAAGAAAAATTACAATAGACAGCATTATTTCAAAGTATTGTGATAAACCAAAGCCAAAGGTTCTTATATTGTTAAGAATGGGCGTTTATCAGCTGTATTTTATGGACAAAGTTCCGTCAAATGCAGCAATCAACGAAAGTGTTGAGCTTGCGAATCACAATGGCTTGTCCTATTATTCTAAGCTGATTAATGCTGTTTTACATAAAGTAGATAATAATAGAATAGATTTAGATGCAATAGAGGATATGAGTATAAAATATTCTGTTCCGCAGCATCTTATAAATATGTGGTATAAGGCATATGGCAAGGATAATGTTGATGCCTTTTTGCCTTGCCTAAATGAAAGCGCTCCTGTGTTTGCTGTTCCGAATACAACCTTGGTGGATACGGATGAGCTTTTGTATGAGCTGAATTGTGATGGTATAGAGGGAGAGGTTTATAACGATTTGGTTGTTATAACATCTTCTTTTGATTTGAAAAAATGCCGTGCATTTCAGAATGGATTGTTCCATATCGAAGATTTGTCTTGTTATAATGCTGTTAAAGCACTTGGATGTCAAGAGAATGATATTGTTTTCGATATTTGTTCCGCACCCGGAGGAAAAGCATTTACGGCTGCTTCACTTATGAATAATCAAGGAAAAATCTATGCCTTTGATATTTATGAGCATAGGGTAAAGCTGATTAAAGAGGGCGCTGAAAGATTGGGCTTGTCCTCGATTACTGCTGAGGTAAATAACGGTACAGAGTTTAATTCCGATTTACCGCTTGCAGATAAAATTATATGTGATGTTCCGTGCAGCGGTTTTGGAATTATACGAAGAAAGCCCGAAATCAGATATAAAGATTTAGATAGTATTAAAGATTTGCCTGCTTTGCAGTATGAGATTCTGCATACATCATCAAAATATCTGAAGCAAGGCGGCAGGCTTCTTTATTCAACCTGTACGCTGAATAAACGCGAAAATGAAAAGATTGTTGAAAAGTTTATTTCGGAAAATTCTGATTTTTCTGTTTTGAAAAGTGTTACAACTTTTCCGTCTGAAAACGGCGGAGACGGATTTTTTTACTCAATCATTGAGAGGAACTAAATGAAAAAGGATATTAAATCATTAAGCTTTGAAGAATTGAATCTTGAAATAACTGCTCTTGGTTTGCCGAAGTTCAGAGCAAAGCAAATTTTTGAGTGGCTTCATAAATACGGCGCCCATTCCTTTGATGAAATGACGAATATATCAAAGGATTTAAGGCTGAAGCTTTCAGATATCTATTTTATTTCCAATTGCCAAATTGAGCAGAAATATGTATCTAAAATGGATGATACAGTTAAATATCTTTTCAGATTGTATGACGGCGAATATGTAGAGTCCGTTATTATGAAATATAAATATGGCTACACAATCTGCGTTTCAAGCCAGGTTGGTTGCAAAATGGGATGTACCTTTTGTGCTTCAACCTTAGCAGGTTTTAAAAGAAACCTTGAAGCAGGGGAAATAGAAAGCCAGCTTCATTCTGCACAGAATGACCTTGATATTCGTATTTCAAATATTGTTTTAATGGGTATCGGCGAACCGCTTGATAATTATGATAATGTTATTAAATTTCTTTATAATGTCAATAACGAAAACGGGCTGAATATTTCTATGCGGAATATAACGCTGTCAACCTGTGGTATTGTTCCGAAAATATACGACTTGATGAATGAAGAGCTTCCGATTACATTAACCATTTCGCTTCATGCACCCAATGATGTAATCAGAAGCAGAACAATGCCTGTGAATAACAAATGGGGCATTGATGAGGTTATTAAAGCCTGCAAGGATTATATCAAGAAAACGAACAGGCGGGTTTCATTTGAATATACGCTTATCAATAATGTAAACGATACATATGAATGTGCAAAAGAATTGTCTGACAGGCTTCATGGCATGCTTTGCCATATTAATTTAATCCCTGTTAATGATGTTGCTGAACGCGGAAATGTAAAAAGCAGTGAACAAATTATGCATAGATTTTCAGATGTATTGAAAAATAATGGAATTAATGCTACAATAAGAAGAACACTCGGAAGTGATATAAATGCTTCCTGTGGTCAGTTAAGAAGAAAAAGAAATGAGGTGAAGTAATTGAAAATTGTTGCTAAAACAGATAAAGGCATTGTAAGGTCTTCAAATCAGGATGCATATGCAGTTGGAGAATTTCCGGATGAAGTAGCATGGGCTATTGTTTGTGACGGTATGGGCGGTCACGCAGGCGGAAATATTGCTTCAGCACTTGCTGTTAAGGTTATAAGCGATAAAATCAATGCTTCATACAGAGAAAATATGAGGGATTCCTCTATCAGAAATATGCTGGATTCCGCATTAACAGCTGCCAATATGGAAGTTTATGATATGGCAGAGGCTGATCCAGAATTAAGAGGAATGGGAACTACTGTTGTTTGTGCAATCGTTAAAAACGGTTACGCTTTTATTGCACATGCAGGGGACAGCCGTGCTTACATTTATGATGGCGAGCTCAGGCAGATTACGACTGACCATAGTTATGTTCAGACCTTAGTTGATATCGGAAAGATAACAAAAGAAGAGGCTGAGCATCATCCGAATAAAAATAAGATTACCAGAGCTATAGGTGCCGAAAAAATGATTGATATTGATTTTGACGAAGTTGAGCTCAATGATGAAGATGTATTGATTCTTTGTACGGATGGACTTTCAAATTATGTTTCAAGCGATGAAATGATAAATGAAGTTCAGGATGGTAAATATTACGCATTCGCAGACAGACTTGTTAAAAAAGCAAACCATAACGGCGGCGGAGATAATGTAACTGTTGTCGCTATTGCGAAATAATCGGGAGTACTTATGGAAAATTATGTTGGTAAAAGATTAGACGGCAGATATGAAATCCACGAAATTATCGGCGTTGGCGGTATGTCTGTTGTTTATAAAGCTTATGATAATGTGGATGACAGAATCGTTGCCGTTAAAATTCTGAAAGATGAATTTGCAAATGATGATGAATTTGTAAGGCGTTTTAAAAATGAATCAAAGGCAATTGCAGTTTTATCTCATCCGAATATAGTTAAGGTTTATGATGTAAGCTTCGGTGACAGAATTCAGTATATTGTAATGGAATATGTTGACGGAATTACACTGAAAGAATATATCCAGAAGCAGGGAAGAATTACTTGGAATGATGCGGTTTTCTTTATTTCGCAGGTACTTAAAGCACTTCAGCATGCGCATGATAAGGGGATTGTTCATAGAGATGTTAAGCCGCAGAATATTATGCTGCTTCAGACAGGCGATATTAAAGTAACGGATTTCGGTATTGCAAGATTTTCAAGAACACAAACGGAAACCTTAACGGAAAATGCAATTGGTTCTGTTCATTATATTTCTCCCGAACAGGCGCAGGGAAAGCCGACCGATGAAAGAGCGGATATTTATTCCCTTGGTGTTGTTTGTTATGAAATGCTTGCGGGAAGAGTTCCTTTTGAAAGTGACAGTGCCGTTTCAGTTGCACTTATGCAGGTTAAAAATACTGCAAAAAGATTAACGGATATTAATGCAGATATTCCAATCGGTCTTGAGCAGATTTGTGTTCATGCTATGCAGAAGGATCCGCTTGAAAGATATCAGACAGCAACGGAAATGCTGCTTGACCTTGAAGAAATCAGTATGAATCCGAATGCTACATTTGACTATTCATATGTTGTAGATAAGCAGCCAACGAAATATATCAGAAATGATGAGTTTCAATCAAACAATGATGCAGACGAAGAAGAGGATGAGGATTACGCATACGACAAAAAGAATAAAAAGAAGATTATAATTGCAACAATCAGCGGCTTGGCTATACTTTTAATTGCTATTGTTGTTTTGGTTTTAGTGCTTACAAAAGGTGTTAATAAGAATACGATTAAGCTTCAGAACTTTGTTGGTATGGCATATGATGATGTAGTATCAAACAAGGATTATGATTTTAAATTTGTTGCAAACCCTGAAAAAACAAGTGATTATGAATCCGGAACGATTATAGCGCAAACGCCTGTTGCTGATGAAAGAGTTATGGCTGGAAGTACAGTTACCTTAACTGTTGCACAGCCAATAGAAGATATTCTTGTTCCAAATATTGTTGGCTTAACGCAGGAGAGAGCAGAACAGAAGCTGAAACAGGAAGGTCTGACTAATATTAAAATAGCTAAGGTTGATAGTGATACAGAGGAAGCGGGCAATGTTATATATACTGAGCCAAAGATTAATTCCTATGCTTCAAAGGATACATTGATTACGGTTTATGTTTCAACCGGCCCAACCACAACGACTATTGATAATGCAAGAATGCCGAATGTTGTTGGCTTATCCCGAAGTGATGCAGAAGCATTTTTGAATATGGCAGGCTTTAAGAATGTTGTTTTTAAAGCAGAAGACAGTGAAAAGCCAAAGAATATCGTTATTGCACAGTCACAGAATGAGGGCAATTACATTAGAGAAGATACAAAAATAACAATTACTGTTTCAAATGGTGTTACAACGACGCAACCTCCGGAGGATTATACTGTTACATTAAATGTTCGGTTACCTGACTTAAAGGGAGAAAACGGAGAGCCTCTGGATGATATGGTTATTGTTTATGTTGATGGTGTTCAGGATAGTTCGTCTAACGCAATGCTTAACGGAGGAACTGCAACCTTTTTCGTTGAAGCTGAGGCAGGCTCTAAGTTAGATATTGAAATAATTCTTTTAAATCTTAATGAAAGACATAGCCTTCAGGTTAATGTTGACCGTGATAAAGATTTCACGATTGATTTCAGCAATGTAGAAAATCCTAATAGTGGGAACGATTAACAGTTTATGATTAAAGGAAAAATTATTAAGGGCATTGGCGGTTTCTATTATGTGGAAACCGCCGAGGCTGTTTATGAGTGTAAAGCAAGAGGAAATTTCAGAAAGATGAATGTTTCGCCTTTGGTTGGCGATGATGTTGAAATTTCCGTTAATGAAAATGCAGAAAACAGAATAGAAACGATTTTGCCGAGAAAGAATGCGCTTGTTCGTCCGCCTCTTGCTAATTTGGATCAGCTGTTTATTGTTGCTTCAATCGTTGATCCGGCAATCAATACATTTATTATTGATAAGCTTGTTGCGATTGCGGAATACAAGAATATAGAGCCGATTATTGTTATAACGAAAATTGATATGGATGAAAGCTATAAGCAGTATGAGGCTATATATAGGACTGCAGGGTTTAAAACAATTGCTTGCAGCAATGTAGGAAGCATTGGAATAGAAGAGGTTAAAAGTCTTTTGAAAGGCAAAATCTCGGCGTTTACGGGCAATACAGGTGTTGGCAAGTCATCACTCCTAAACTCCATTGATGAAGAGCTTGCTTTGAAAACAGGGGAAACAAGTAAAAAGCTCGGAAGAGGAAAGCATACAACCCGCCATTCCGAACTGTTTAAAGTATGCGGCGGATATGTTGCGGATACGCCCGGATTTTCTTCGCTTGATTTTGAAAAATGCGAAAGAATACTTAAGGATGATTTGTTTGACTGCTTCCGAGAATTTGAACCGTATTTTGGACAGTGTAAGTTTTCAACCTGCTCTCATACAAGCGAAAAAGGCTGTGCTGTATGCAGTGCAGTAGAAAGCGGCGAAATTCAGAAAAGCCGTCACGATAGTTATATTCAGATGTATAATGATGTTAAGGATATCAGGGAATGGGAAATAAAAAAGTAAAATGTATGATCGTTTCAGGTGCGCCTGATGATGATTATGAATTTCTGAAAGAAAAGCTTAATGAAAATGCATACATAATTGCCGCTGATTCCGGTTATTTAAAATGTGTTCAGGTTGGCGTTGTTCCAAACTTAATAATGGGAGATTTTGATTCCTCGCCGATTCCCGAAATTAAAACAGAGATAATAAGGCTTCCTGCTGAAAAGGATTTTACTGATACATTCTATTGCTTAAGAAAAGCAATAGAGCTTGGATTTGAAGAAATTGAAATCCTTTGTGCAATCGGCAATAGGGCAGACCATAATTATTCCAATATGCTTTGCCTTGATTATTGCCTTAAAAATAAGGTTAAATGCTCTATTATAAACCGAAGAAATAAGCTGCAGCTTGTTGACAAGGAAATTGTGATCGATGATTGTGTGTATAAATACTTTTCGCTGTTTGCTTTTCTCGGCGCAGTTCAAGGTTTGTCTATTAACGGCGCTTATTATGAACTTGACTGTGTTGATATGATGCCTTATGAGCAGTATGCGCAAAGCAATTGCTTTAAAGGTGTGCCTGTTAAAATTTCAGTTCAGAAGGGTGTAATTCTTTTAATTCAGAGTAACGATTAAATTTCTTTTTCATAGTATGTAGTAAATACAGCAAAGTGAGGTGTTTACTATTAGGAAAAAGATGTGCCGCAGGGATTTTTTGTGGATTGCATTTGGTGCGGGCTGCGTTATAGCAATTTGCCTTCCAACAGCTTGGCTTATAAGAATTCTTTCAATTATAGTAATCATTCTTGGAATCATTTGCTGTAAAAAATAGCTTGGAGGAATGATTGTGAAAGTAGTAGTTATAAATCCACCTAAGTTTATGGCACCAATTATGAGAGCGATATTTAAAATTAAGAAAGTTAATAACTGACATAAAAAGCTATGCAAATCATAAGATTCGCATAGCTTTTTTTGCTTGACAACTAAGTTTCTATCAATTAAACTTTAGTTATTACGAAAACGGATGTGAGAAATTGTGAAACGATTTAAATATCATTTTGAACCGAAATTCGGATGGATGAATGATCCGAACGGATTGGTTTATTTCAATGGCAAATATCACGCTTTTTTTCAGCATAATCCAAAAGAACCTAAATGGGGACCAATGTATTGGGGTCACGCAGTCAGTGAAGATTTGATTCACTGGACTGAGCTTCCTATTGCGCTCAGCCCGGATATGCCTTATGAAAACAGCGGCGGCTGTTTTTCGGGCAGTGCTGTTGTAAAGGACGGCAAGCTGTATTTGTTTTACACCTCAGTTTCTGAGGAAGACGGACAAACACAGTCTGTTGCGATCAGCGAGGACGGCTATACATTCACGAAATACAGCGGTAATCCTGTTATTAAGCATTTTCCTGTTGACGGCAGCGAAGATTTCAGAGACCCGAAGGTTTCGCTTATTGACGGAAAATACTATATGGCTACAGGCTCCGGAAAAAATGATATTGGTAAGGTATTGCTTTATACATCTGAAAACCTTTTTGATTGGGAATATATAGGCGTGCTTTACGAACATGAAGATTTTGGCAAGGTATTTGAGTGCCCGGACTTTTTTAAGCTTGGAGATAACTATGTTTTAATGTTCAGCAAAATGATTGAGGACATTAATAAAACGCAATTTGTTATCGGCGATTTTGACGGATGTAAGTTTTATCCCAAGTCGTTATCTGCACCTGAATTCGGTCCGCAGTTTTATGCACCGCAGACATTTTTGGATGATAATGGCAGACGCATATTAATTGGCTGGTTTTATGATTGGGGTAGAAAGCTTGATGAAGGTGTTGACTTTGCAGGTGCATTGACAATAGCAAGAGAAGTCAGCGTAGTTGACGGACAAATCCGTATGTTTCCCGTAGTAGAAGCACATCATTTGCTGACAACAGAGGATGAGCTTGTTGAGGTAACGGAAAATAAGGTAATTCTTAAAGGTGTTGATTTGCCGACTCCGTTGTGCTATGAGGGCAAAGTTGATTCCGTCCATATTCTCCGTGATGAAAAAGCACTTGAGGTATTTGTAAATCACGGCGAAGCATCGTATTCTTATTGGATAACAAAAGAAAAACTTTAAAATATTCTTATGTAAAATCATTTAATTTATCGTAGGGACGAGCATTGCTCGTCCGTTTTTTTATTCGTTTTTATTTTTGCATAATCAGTTATATATCAAGCTTGTTTCGCATATGTTTTAGCAGTAAGGCAGAGGAATAATTATTATTTACTGTCAATTTATAAAGGAGTACTGCTATGGAAAATAACATAAGGGAAATCAAAGAAAAATGCAATGTTTTTTCAAAGTGCGTTGATGTTGATCTTGATTTTCAGGAAAATCTTATGGCATATAATGATGATATGCTGAAAATTGTTCGATGCTGTATAAACAACTTTGTTATTAACACGGATTACAACAACGGAACGCTTACGGTTTACGGAAAATCCAAAATCTATCTGACCTATGTAAGTGAATCAACATCCTGCTTAACTACTGCTGATTTTGAAGAGGAATTTCAGAAGCAGATTGCGATTGACGGCGGTTTTGATGCGGTTACTGCTGATGTGTTCGTTATGAATAAATACAGTAATTTCAGAGTGATTAATCAAAGAAGAATTGATATACATAATGCCTTTGCGCTTAATGTTAAGGTATGTGCCTGCAATCCTGTTAAAATGATTGATGAAATGCCGCAGGTGCTTCTGAGAAAAGACAAGGTTGATTATCTTTCTTTAGTCGGTACTGCTTACACAAGAGCTGAGTTTGAAGAGGATACCGTTATTCCGGCAGACAGTGAATTTATCAAAAGAATCATCAACACATTTTCTACTGTTCATACAGATGAAATCAAAATCATCAAGAACAAAATGCTTGTTAAGGCAACGGCTGAATTTTCTTTGCTTTATACAACGGATACCGAAAATGAAATTATCAGAAAATGTGAAAAATCAATTCATATCAGCAAGATTATTGATATCAATGATATTGATGAGGGCGATAATGCTGTTGTTAATGTTAATATCGGTAATATGTATGTTAAACCGAAAGCAGATAAAAACAACGAATTAAGAATGATTGAGCTTTTAGGCGATGTCAATATCAATGCTTCTGTTTTCAGAAAGGTTGAAGCAGAGCTTTCAACAGATTCTTATGCAACGGATAATGAAATCAGCAATGTATTTGCAAAGCTGAATCTTAACGCAAACGGCGAGGTTGTTACGGATATCATCAATGAAAAATGCACCTTTGAATTTGAGAATATCAATATTGTTGAGGTTGTTGATTTATCACTCAGTATAACCGACGGCAGAAATTTAGAGCTTGCTGCATTTATCAGAAATGAAAAATCCGAATTGGTGTTTATCAGCCAGAAGAAAGAGATAGAAGTTTTAAATTTCAATGCATCAGCAATATATGTTAAATCCTATGATTATGTTATTAATTCCTCTAATCAGATCAGCGTTCGCTATTTAATTGAATATACCGCAATTAAGTATGAAGAAAAAACATTCAATGTTTTATCAGATATTAAAGTTTCAGATACGCCAATGGCTGATTCTCCCGCACTTGTTGTTTACTTTGCGAAAGAGAAAGAGCAGCTTTGGGATATTGCAAAGAAATTCAGAACATCAGTTGAATTAATTAAATCCGAAAATGAATTAAAAGAAGATGTGCTTCCGTCAAGGCGAATTCTTTTGATTCCGGGAATGTAAGGAGGGGATAATTTGAGTATTTATAACGATATTTCATCAAGAACACAGGGCGATATTTATATTGGTGTTGTCGGCCCTGTAAGAACAGGTAAATCAACCTTTATCAAAAGATTTATGGACACTCTTGTTATTCCAAGAATTAACGGAGAATTTCAAAAGGAAAGAGCAAGGGATGAGCTTCCGCAAAGTGCCGCAGGCAGGACAATTATGACTACAGAGCCGAAATTTATCCCTGAAGAAGCGATTGAGCTTTCCATGCAGGATAATCTTCATTTCAGAGTTCGGCTGATTGATTGTGTTGGATATATTGTTCCAAGCTCGGTTGGCTATATAGAAGAGGATCAGCCGAGAATGGTTAGAACGCCTTGGTTTCCTGAGGAAATACCTTTTAATATGGCGGCTGAAATCGGAACGCAAAAGGTTATTAACGAGCATTCCACAATCGGTCTTGTAGTTACAACAGACGGCTCAATCAGCGCTATTCCGCGTGATGAATATGAAGAGGCAGAAGAAAGAGTTATCAATGAATTAAAGGAAATCAACAAGCCATTTGTAGTTGTAATGAACTGTGTTGAACCGCAGTCCGGAGAAACGCTTGCTCTTTGCGCATCAATGAGTGATAAGTACAATGTACCCGTTATTCCCGTAAACTGTCTTGAGCTTGATGAGGATGAAATTAATGCAATCCTTGAAAGTGTACTGTATGAGTTTCCTGTTTCAAGTATTTCTCTCAATTTCCCATCCTGGATTAAGAGCCTTGATTCGGATAATGAACTCAAAACAAAGCTTTTTTCATCCGTAAAAGACTGCTGCAATGATGTAAGCAATATAAGAAGCGTTAAGCGTTTTTCGGAAAGGCTTTCGGAAAATGCTGATATTGAAACCCTTAATATTTCTAATCTTGATTTATCAGACGGCAGCGTAAGCATCAAAATATCTATTGATAACAGCTATTTCTATTCGATTTTATCTAAGGAATGTAATGTTTCTATTCATAACGAAAAAGAGCTTATGAAGGAAATTATAGAGCTTACAGCTATAAGAAATAAGTATATGCGCTTTGCTGCTGCTCTTTCAGAGGTAGACAGAACAGGTTACGGTATCGTTATGCCTGATATCGAAGAATTAACGCTTGAAGAGCCTGAAATAATGAAACAGGGCGGCAGATACGGCGTAAGGCTCAAAGCACAGGCACCGTCTATTCATATGATTAAATGCAATACATACACTGAGGTTGCACCGATTGTCGGCAGTGAAAGCCAGTCGCAGGAGCTTGTTATGTATCTTCTTCGTGAATTTGAAGAAAATCCTGCTGATTTATGGAAAACCGATATTTTCGGAAAATCACTGCACGAGCTTGTTAATGAGGGACTTCACGGCAAGCTGGAGCGTATGCCTGATGACGCAAGAAATAAGTTCAGAGAAACAATTGAAAGAGTTATCAATGAAGGCTGCAGCGGCTTGATTTGCATAATTCTTTAAAAAAGAAAAGAGGGTGAATTCACCCTCTTTGTGTATATATCCATAAACCTACGATTATTGCGATTTGAATTACGATTAAAACAGGAAGTCCTGCCATAAATTTTTTATGCCTTGTTTTATGGCGGATTAATTTCATAACTATGTATTCAGCAACAGAACCGCCGAGAAGTGCTAAGGTAAGCAAGAAATCTTCGGGAACTCTGCGACTGCCGTTTTTAGCATTTATTTTATCAATACTTGTTATAACAGCCGTTAATAAGCTGATAAAACCGAAATAAGCAAGAAAAAGATTAGTCGTTTCCATTTTTAAACTCTTTAAGTGTTTTAAAATCAAAATTTCCGATTGAAAGCTTTTCGCCCTTATCAAAGGTTTTGCCCTTCATTTCATCAACAGTATAGATTGATGCACATTTCGGGCAAATCAGAAAATAAACATTGCTTGTTTTTATAAAGGGAAATTTTACATTCAGTCTGTTTTCAATGTTTGAAAACACATGAAAATTAACTTTTTCATTGCATTTTGGGCAGGCAAGAGAAACTGTTTCTCCCTTATCTTTAATTTTTAATCCTGTTCCTAATCTATATTCCATAGTATCACCTGAATCTATTTTATATTATTTTTACAAATTTTAAGGAAAGTGTCAAGTATGAAGAAGATATTTATTTGCTTAGTATCATTGATTTTATTATTGTGCGGTTGTTCCGTAAATACGGACAGTCCGAAACCGAGCAAGGATGAACCTGTAAATGCAGTTTATGTAAAAGCTGTGTGGATCACTTATTTTGAGCTTGAAAAACTAACTGCAAACAGCAATACGGATAAAGATTTTGAAAAGGCTGTTAAATCAGCTTTTAAAGAAATAAAATCTGACGGATTTAATACAGTTACAGTGCAAGTTAGACCGTGTGCTGATGCGTTTTATAAATCCGATTATTTTCCTGTTTCCAAATATTGCTTTGGTGTACAGGGCTGTGAACTCAAATATGATCCGCTTGAAATTATGGTTGAAACCGCTCACAAATTAGGGTTGAGAATTGAGGCATGGATTAATCCGTACAGAGTAAGCCAATCAAAGGAAATAGATGACTTATCCGATAACAATATTGCAAAAGAATGGTACAATAGTGATGACAAAAAAAGCAATGTTTATGTTGATGATAAAATCTATTTTAATCCGGCTTCAAGCGAAGTTAAAGAATTAATAGTAAACGGCGTAAAAGAAATTGTTGAAAAATATGCTGTCGATGCCATTCATTTTGATGATTATTTTTATCCGTCAACAAGCAAAGCCGTTGATAAAAAAGAATACAATTCATATAAAAAGAGCGGGGGAGATTTATCCTTGGCTGATTGGAGAAGAGAAAATGTTTCCGATATGGTTAAATCAGTTTACTCTGCAATAAAGAAAGTGAATTCTTCTGTTGAATTCGGCATAAGTCCTCAGTCAAAAATCTCTGCAAATTACAATAATCTCTATGCTGATGTTGAACGCTGGGCAACAGAGGAAGGCTTTGTGGATTATATCTGCCCTCAAATCTATTTTGGATTTTATAATGAAGTACAACCGTTTACAAAAACAGCAAAGGATTGGGCAGCGTTAACAACAAGCTGCCGCCTTTATGTTGGACTTCCGCTTTATAAATCAGGGCAGGAGGATAAGTTTGCCTCCGTTGATAAAGACTATGCCATAAACGAATTTAAAGAAAGCAACAATGTTATTTCAAGGCAGATTTCCTATTTAAGCCAGCTTGAAAATGTAAATGGCTTTTATATCTATTCTTACAGCTATTTAATTGATGAAGAAAATGAATCTGTTGCCGAAGAGGCTAAAAACATCAAGGCTGTAATGTAGAAATGCAGTATTCATCCGTTGTATCTGTTATAACAACATCCATTTCTTTTCCGATAATATCCGTATCGAATGAAAGTCTTACGGGCGTATAATTCTTTGTGTATCCCTGATAAATGCCTTTCTGTATTTCATTTTCAAAAAGAACGCAGACAGTTTTATTGATGAGTGAATGAAAATATTCTTTTCTGATTTTTTCAGTTTCATTTATCATAATTTCGGCTCTGTGTTCTTTTTCTTTTTTGCTTACGCTGTCGCCCTTTTTTGAAGCGTTTGTGCCTTCACGCTGAGAATAGGGGAAGACATGCACTTTTTCAAAGCTAATTTCTTTGACAAAATTAAGACTATTGTAAAAATCTTCTTCTGTTTCTTCGTGAAAGCCAACCATGACATCCGTTGTGATTGAAGCATCTTCAAAACTATTTCTGAGTAAACTGCAAAGCTGTCTGTATTCATCTGCTGTGTAGTGCCTGTTCATATTTTTAAGTGTTCTGTCACATCCGCTTTGAAGTGAAATATGAAATTGTGGGCAGAATTTTTCAATTTTACTGAGTTCACAAACGATATCTTCTGTTATATGATCAGGCTCAAGACTGCCAAGACGAATGCGCATTATGCTTTCATTTTCAGCGCAGATTTTAACTGCATCAACAATATTGAAATCTTCATTCTTACCATAAGCTGAAAGATTTATTCCAACTAAAACTATTTCCTTTATTCCGCTTTTGGCAAGATTATCAATTTCCTCTTTCAAATCAGTAAGGCTTTTTGAGCGAACTCTGCCTCTTGACATCGGAATAATGCAATAAGAACAAAAACGGTCACAGCCGTCTTCAATTTTTACGAATGCACGAACTCTGTCGCTGAATTTGCTGATAGAGCATTTTGAAAATGTATCTCCCGTTTTATGCTCATTTATTGCAAGAATTCTTTGCTTTTCAATGTTATATTT
>JAIDLO010000041.1 GCA_029050995.1 Eubacterium sp.
TATTAGATTTTTGCTATTTTAAGATTAAATACGGGGTAAAATTCAATCTGTCGCAGGAAATGAGTTTAAAATCAATATTTTCCCGATTTCCGTCTATAGCATATTTTGCCGCATCGCCGTGAAGATGACCGTAATAGCATTTCTTAATGCCATATTCATTCAGCACAGAGATTATTTCCTTGCACTCTGTATTGGTAGTTAACGGCGGATAATGAAGAAAAACGATTTTTTCTTTACATTCTGCACTGTCAAGGCTTGCTTTTAAACGGAATACTTCCCTGTTCAGTATTTTTTCATCATGGTCTTCTTCACTTTCAAAAAGCCATCCTCTTGAGCCACAGATTGAGACATCATTATAGGTTATAGAATTATTATGAAGAATTTTTATGGATTTAAAATTGTTTTCTTCGATAAAAGCATTCATTTTAGACATTGTATTCCACCAATAATCGTGATTGCCTTTAAAGATAATCTTATTTCCGTTCAGATTATCAATAAACTGAAAATCCGCCTTCAGCTCGTCAAAATTCATTGCCCAGCTTATATCGCCTGCAATGACGACTGTATCGTTTTCAGATACAAGTTTATTCCAATTTTTTTCCAATTTTTCTGTATAATTATTCCAGCCCTCAAAAGTATCCATCGGCTTGTTTGTTCCGAAAGACAAATGAGTGTCTGCAATTGCAAAAAGAGCCATACGATCTCCTTGAATAAATGAAAGTAATATGTAAAGAATAAGAATGAAGGGAGTGAAAACAATGGACGAAATTAAAGGAATTCACTGTGAAGTAAAAAACTGTATCCACCATGACAAAGCAGACGGTTGTACAGCAGGTCGTATTACTGTTGGCAACAGAACTGCAACAACTTCAACAGACACTAAATGCGAAACTTTCCAGTGCTGTGATGATTGTGGTTGCGGCTGTAAATAAAAGAAAATAAACATTAATCAAAAACGGCTCTGAGAGAGCCGTTTATTTTTTTAAAGATCAAGGAGCTTGAATACCATTTCGCTCATATTTTCTTTATCGCAAACATTATTGAATCTAACCTCTTTGTCTTTAAGGTTTGCAAGAGGTGCAGGAACATCTGCATTTGTTACCTCATTAAGCTTATCAACCATGCTGAATTCATCAAGATCAGGTGTATTTCCGCTGAGAACTGCAGAAAGAACGCTCTTTGAGAATTTGTATGGAGAAGCTGTTGAATCAATAACAGTCGGAATATCATCATTGGTTTCAGCTACATAGTTATCATAAACCTTAACTGCAACAGCTGTGTGTGTATCGCAAAGATAATTGAATTTATCAAAATGATTTTTAATTGTTTCATTTACTTCGTCTTCGCTTGCATAGCCTGCATTAAAGGTTGACTGAATGTCTTTAATAAGTGTATCGGAAACAGTATATTTACCATTCTCTGAAAGCTGCTTCATCAAATCAGCAACAAGCTGATCGTCTTCTCCGCTCATATGATATAAAAGTCTTTCAAGGTTAGAAGAAATAAGAATATCCATACTTGGAGAAGTTGTTGTATAGAAGCTTCTGTTTTTATCATAAGTTCCTGTTTTAAGGAAATCAGTTAAAACATTGTTTGAGTTTGAAGCACAAACAAGCGTTTTGATCGGAAGACCCATTTTCTTTGCATAGTAGCCTGCAAGAATGTTACCGAAATTACCTGTTGGAACAACAACATTGATTTCTTCGCCTGCTTTAATATTATTCATTGAAATCATATCGCAGTAGGTTGAGAAATAATAAACAATCTGCGGAACAAGTCTGCCCCAGTTGATTGAATTTGCTGATGAGAACATCATGTTTTTATCAGCAAGCTGAGCCTTGATTTTTGCATCTGTAAAGATTGTTTTAACTGCACTCTGCGCATCATCAAAGTTACCGTTTATGGCGCAAACAGCAACATTCTTACCTTCCTGTGTTGTCATCTGAAGCTTCTGCATCGGAGAAACGCCGTCAACAGGATAGAAAACAAGAATTTTTGTATCTGCAACATCCTTAAAGCCTTCAAGAGCAGCCTTACCTGTATCGCCTGAGGTTGCAACAAGAATAACGATTGTTTTGCCCTCTGCTGTTTTCTTTGCAGAAACAGTCATAAGATAAGGAAGAAGCTGGAGCGCCATATCCTTGAATGCACATGTTGGGCCATGCCATAATTCAAGAATGTTCTTGTTTCCGTTTACATTTACTGTTGGAGCGATTGCAGGGGAAGAAAACTTCTCTGCACTGTATGCGCCCTCAACACAGTAATTGAGTTCTTCTTCTGTAAAGTCAGTTAAAAATTCTTTTAAAACGGTTTTAGCTCTGTCAATATAAGACATAGAAACCATTGAATTTACTTTTTCCATAGAAAACTGAGGTAATTCACAAGGAACGAAAAGACCGCCCTCTTCGCTGATACCCTGTGCAATTGCCTGTGAAGCAGTTACCTTAATTGATTTATCACGGGTAGATGTATAAAACATAATGTCTCTCCTATTAAATTAGTTTGTAATATTTTAATATAACTGAAACGCATTTTCAAGATGTTTTATTGATTTTATTTTGTTATTTTCGGCAAAAACCTCAACAACATCAAATCTTGGCTGTAATTTTGATTTGTTATAAGAAAGATAAAGCTCTGCCGTTGCTGCCATTTTCCTCTGCTTGTATTCATCAACAAATTCAGACGGCGTAGCAATCGACTTTTCATTTCTCATTTTAACTTCAATAAAGCATATATATTTCTTATTCTTCATAATCAAATCAATTTCGCCGAAACGGCTTTTATAATTTGCATCGAGAAGAACATATTTTTTCTTCTGCAAATAATCGCAGGCCTTCAGCTCAGCAAGCTTGCCTATGCTATTCATTATTATTAAGCACCTTTTTTAAGAAAGATTTTCTGTGAACATCTGAAATGCCGTATTCATTAATTTTTTCATAATGCAGCTTTGTTGGATATCCTTTATGCCTTTCAAATTCATATTGCGGATACTGCTCTGCAAGTTTAAGCATATATCTGTCCCTTGAAACTTTTGCAATAATTGAAGCGGCTGCGATAGAGGCTGATTTTCCGTCTCCTTTAACAATTGTTTCAACATCTGCATCTAGCGGCGGAACTCTGTTTCCGTCAACAAGCGCTAAATCAGGTTTTATTTCAAGACTGTCAACCGCTCTTTTCATTGCAAGAAAGGTTGCCTGAAGAATATTAATTTCATCAATTTCCTGTTCAGTTGCGATTCCTACTGCATAGCAAACGCATTCCTCAATGATTTTATCATAAAGCAGATCGCGCTTTTTTTCTGAAAGCTTTTTAGAATCATTTACCCCTTCAATGATATGTCCGTCAGGTAAAATAACTGCAGCAGCAAAAACAGGACCTGCAAGAGGACCTCTCCCCGCTTCGTCAACACCGCAAATAATATTATATCCTTTGCTTTTCGCTTCGTTTTCGTATAATAACCAATCCATTATTCCTGTGGCAGCTCAAGGCTTAAGCGCCCGAGCTTTCCTCCTCTGAATTCATCACAAACTATTGCGGCGGCTCTTTCGTAGTTGATTTCTCCGCCCTTAATCAAAAATCCTCTTTTTCTGCCAATCATTTCAAGAATTTCCCAACCTTGCAAATCCTTGAAATCAGATATCTTATATCTTTCCTCAATCATTTCGGGATGTGTTTTGTTGAGTACATCCAGAAGACGGCAGGAAAGGCTTTCCAAATCCGTAACCTCATCTTTAACCGAACCGATAAAGGCAAGCTTATCGCCAACCTCGGGATCGTCAAATTTAGGCCACAGAACGCCGGGGGTATCTAAAAGCTCAATACCATTTCCGCAGTTAAACCATTGATTGCTTCTTGTAACTCCTGCCTTGTCAGCAACCACAGCTTTATTTTTACCAGCCATTCTGTTTATAAACGAAGATTTGCCTGTGTTCGGAATACCGACAACCATAAGTCTGATTGGTTTGCCAGCCATTCCTTTAGCTTCATTTCTTTCAATAACACGGCTTAACGCCTTTTTACATTCCGGTATAAACTGATTCAAGCCTTTACCGCTTCTGCAGTCAACAGCAAGTGCATAAAAACCTCTGCTTTTATAATGCTCAATCCATATTTTTGTTGCTTTCGCATCTGCAACATCACTTTTATTAAGCAGAATGATTCTCGGTTTATTTTTAATCAAATCATCAATTTCCGGATTTGAGCTTGAATATGGTATTCTTGCATCAACGATTTCAACAACGCCGTCTACAAGGTTAAGGCTTTCTTTTATAAGACGCCTTGTTTTAGCCATATGCCCCGGAAACCATTGAACATATTGCTTTTGAAAATCAGGCATTTTATCACTACCTTTGCAATTATTTTATCCTAAATCGTGTTTATCTGTAATTGAAACAGATGGTTTTGAATAACTCTCCATTTCAAGAACGATTATTTCATTGTTTTCTTTTAATAAAGCACCGGGAAGATATAATGATTTCTGCGGGCCTATCTCCCAATATCTTCCAAGATTGAAGCCGTTAACCCATACATAGCCCTTTTTAAAGCCGTTTAAATGAACGAAGCAATCATCATTTGATTTCGCTTCAAAATTGCCTTTGAGGAAGAGTGGAGCCTCTTTTTTACCTGCTTTATATTCAAGCTGATCAAGATTATCAAGCGGGATTGTATAAATATCATATCCCATTTGTCTTTGATTGCCTATGTAAATATCGGTTATACCCTTGCGGTCAATCATATGCTCGCCGTAATTTACTCTGCCCATTGCGTCAACAAGGACACCGATTTTTCTGCTGCCGTTAATGGCAGACATAAGGAGCTTATCTTCGGGCTTCACTTTTGAGAAAAGCGCTTTCAAGCCTTTCTTATTCGTAGCTGTGTATTCCAAACGGCTTATTCTTTTCTTGAATTTATCATCAAAGTAAACATATCCGAAATCGTGAACACCTTTTATATCAAGCGGAGAAATATCATATTTACCGCTGATTACCGTTTCATAATAGATTAAGCCGAAATTCTGATTGAAATATTCCATACTTTCAGGAACAGGTGCATAATGCTTTTCTGCAATATTTGTAAGATTATCAAAAAGAGAAGCTGTTTCCGTTAATTCAACATTGCCGATTGTCTGAAGCTTTGGAGAGTCAGGCAATTCTTGCATTTCTATTCCCTGATGCTCGCAAAGCAACTTTCTTACCTCATGATATGCAGGTGTGTAATCTCCCCATTCATTTAAAAGTGCGCAGTAATCATAGCTTGTTACAGTCGGCTCATATGCCTTGCCCGGATTTTGGTTTGCTCCTGCTGTAAAGCCAAAATTCGTTCCGCCGTGAAACATATAGAAATTAAAGCTTGCGCCTACATCAAGAAAGTCTTTAATCTCTTTTCCGACGGAAGCAGCATCTCGGGTATGATGAATATCTCCCCAATGGTCAAACCAGCCGCACCAGAATTCTCCGCACATATTCGGTCCGTCATTTTCAAAATTCTTTAAGCAATTAAATGCTGTTTTAGCTTTTGAGCCAAAGTTAAGAACCTTATAAATATGCGGAAGAGAACCGCCGGAAAGCATATTTTTCCAATTTCCGTCTGATGTGAAATATAAAACATCAATACCGCATTCCTTCATCAGATTTTCAATGAATTTCATATAATCCTTATCATTACCATAAGAACCATATTCATTTTCAACCTGCATTGCAATAATATTTCCGCCGTTTGTTTCAAGATGCGGAACAAGCATAGGAAGAAGCTTTTTATAGAATCTTTCAACACAAGCTGTAAAATCGGGATAATTGCAGCGAATCTGCATATTCTTATCCTTTAAAAGCCATGCAGGCAGTCCGCCTAAATCCCATTCAGCACAGATATAAGGGCCTGGCCTTACAATACAGTAAAGACCAGCCTTTTTCGCTGTTTCAACAAATTTAACGATATCAAGCATACCGTCAAAGCAAAATTCATTTGGCTTTGGTTCGTGCAGATTCCAGCAGACATAGGTTTCAACTGTGTTAAAGCCTGCAAGCTTAAGCTTCGTTAATCTGTCTTCCCAATACTCCGGCAAAATGCGGAAATAATGCATTGCACCGGAATAAATTTTGAAAGGCTGATCATTCATATAGAATTCTTTATTCTTGATTTCAAGCATAGTTTTTTCCCCTTAAATCTTTATAG
>JAIDLO010000042.1 GCA_029050995.1 Eubacterium sp.
GTGCTATATTATAGAAAAATGAAGCGGCGTTCTTCGTTTCAAAATGGATTTAAGGGCGGTAAAAACTTATGAAAATTCATGAATCAGCAGAGAATTATCTTGAAACTATCTTAATTATAAAGAACAGAAAAGGAATTGTTCGCTCGATTGACATTGTGAACGAGCTTGAGTTTTCCAAGCCAAGCGTTAGCGTTGCAATGAAAAATCTGCGCGAAAACGGATATATTGATATAGACAACAACGGCTACATTTCCCTGCTTGCAAAAGGAATGGAAATTGCAGAAACGATGTACGAAAGGCATATTGCAATTTCAAACTGGCTGATTGCAATCGGTGTTAATCCCGAAACGGCTGTTGATGATGCATGCAAAATAGAGCATGTAATCAGCGCAGAAAGCTTCGAGGCAGTTAAAAGATTTGTAACGGATGTCAGCAATAATAAGTAATAATAAAAAAGAGGTTGTTTCACAAAACCAAGTGAAACAGCCTCTATTTTTTTATTATCCCTGCAATTCACAAAGGAGTTTATAGGAAGGTTTTTCGTTGCCGTACAAATCTGTTGAGCCGTGCACGCGCTGGCGCATTTTGTCCTCGCCTGCTTCGCCGCAATGGGTGCGGTAATCATTCAGAGAAAACCACATATAGCCGCAAATATTATCTATGTTTGCGTACATTTCAAGGCGCTCTTTCAGTATTCTTGCTCGTTCTTTATCTCCGCCTTTGAAATGCGGTTCGCAAAGTCCGAATTCGGAAACAAGCAGCGGCATTCCCTTTGCCTTTTTACAGGTGCGTATCATATGATTTTCAATATCATCACTCGGCTCCCACAAGCCGAGATAATCATTCCACATTGCAATATCGCCATGCAATGCCGCATCATCCTTATCTACATTTTCATTACGGCTGATTGAATTTGAAACATAGTTTACTAGCCTGCGAGAATCAAGAGATTTGAAATAGGCAACCATATTATCTACATATTCTATGGTCGGCTCTGTTTCAGCGCCAAGCTCATTACCAACACCCCAGCAGATAATAGACGGATGATTGGAATGGAAATACACCATTTCATCTGCCTGCTGCTTTGCGATATCAAGCTGTAACGCGGTTGCCTGCTTCGGATAGCCCCAATACGGAATTTCCTCCTGAACAAGCAGTCCGTTTTCATCGCACCAATCAAACAAGCTATCATCCTGCTGCCAATGGAAACGAGTAAATACACAGCCTGCATTTTTCAACTGCTTTAAGCATTTGATGCTATGCTCCAACGGCTCTGCCATACCGAAATCGGGATGTGAGCCGGGCATCCATTCACAACCTTTGAGATATATTTTTTCTCCGTTGAGCAATACACTTTCTCCCTTAACCTCAATCGTTCTCAAGCCTGTTCGGATTTCATAATAATCATTTTCTGTTTCAATCGCTATTCTGTAAAGATTCGGCGAATAACAGCTCCAGAGCTTCAGATTTTCAAAATCAATCGTTATCTCATTTTCAAGCGTATCAAAATGCTTTTGAATGACTGTTTTGTTGTTGGAATAATCAATAACGCTGATCGTTCCGCTTTTTGCTTTACCGTCAAGAAAAGCAGTTTTGATGAAAAGACTTCCGCTACATGAATCGTTATTGATAGATTTGATATTTTCTTCAACACGGATAAATTCTACCGCATTGCTTTCAACAAAATTGAGTTCTACTTTTCTGATGATACCTCCGTCATCTGCCCAGTCAAAATCATTCATATGTGGCAGCATTTCATTGATATGTGTGTTATCAACAACAACCCTGATTGTGTTTTCCTTACCAAAAACAATTTTGTCTGTAACATCAAATTTAAAGGGTGTATAGCCCGAACGGCTGTGTTCCCCTTCAAAAATATCGTTTATGTAAACCTTTGCCGTGTGGTAAACTGCGTTGAATGAAATAAATGCTTTTTTATCGTTTAATGTTTCATCAATAAAAACAGTTGTTTCGTACTCTGCCTCTCCCCTATGCTTCATAACATTCTCATCAACATTCCATGTATGCGGTGTTGTAACCTTTGCTGAATAATTCAATTCATTTATTGAAAAATTCCATTTGTTTAAAGAAATATTGTATCTCATATTACTCTCCTTTTTTAGAAATATTATTTAAATAATATACTAATCATTTGACATTGATTTAGCTTTATTGTAATATCAATTATAAAGGATTTGTTTTGATATTTTATCGAAAAATTTAGAAATCCTATTCAGGTGTTATGGAACTTATCGGAAATGGTTTGAACAAAGGCTCACATATGTATTTTTATACTGCTTCGCAAACTGCAAAAAGGCTGCTGTACTATCCGACAGCGATAGGCGAGTTTTACTGCAACAAGGATTATAAGGTTGAAAGAACGACGAATTACGACAGCATACTTGCAATATATGTACTTGACGGCAGTATTACCCTACAGCAGAATGGCGATACGCTTACAGCGTTTCAGAATGAACTTTTACTTGTGAATTGTTATAAGCCGCATAAATATTTTACAGAAACGGATGCACACACACTTTGGGTGCATTTTGACGGGAACAATTCAACGCAATGGTTTGATGAAATTAAGTTGAAAAAAGGGCAAAAAATAAAATGCAATCGGCAAACAGCAGACTGCATTTCAAATATTATTAAATATATAAATTCTAACCGCAATGAATATGACATTTCAAACGAGCTTTATACATTGCTTTGTTCAATCAGCAAGAGCAATGAATTGAATGAGGAAAACAAAAAGACAGATTTCATTGAAAAAGCAAAGAATTTTATTCTATTGAATTACGACAAAAACATATCTGTTCAGGAAATTGCCGATCAAGCGTTGATGAGCGTATCCTTTTTTTCAAAGGTATTTAAGGAAACAACAGGCTTTTCGCCTTATGATTATCTGCTTTCCGTTCGGCTTGATAAAGCAAAGGAGCTGCTGCAGAAAACGGATGATTCCATACAGAATATTGCTTTTAAAACGGGCTTTAACAGTGCATCAAATTTCATTTACTTTTTCAAAAAGGAAATGGGTATCTCTCCATTAAAATTCAGAAAAATCAGATTTTAATGTTTTCAGATTAAAATTCATTCAAACTCAATATTTATATTTGCTTCCTTGAATTGCAAAGATTTATAGGTATAATCGTCCCTTTGAAGCAGAGTAAAGCTTCCGAGGGGCGATTTGCCGTCATATCTGAAGCCATCCGCAGTTTTAGACGCATTATCGGGAAAGCCTGCTTGCAGAGCTTCAAACGCGTCATAAACGGCTTTGGCGGGGTTTGTGTCATCTATTTTATCGGAAACAATCTCATATTCCATTTCAAGATATTTGAAATTTGCCGATTTGCCATTATAAACAATGCTCATACCCTTTGCATTTGTTGAGGTAGCCGTTACGGTTACAACGCGTTCAGCCATAGAGATTTTACAGGTATAGGAAAACTCCCCTGCTTCCACGGAAGCATTCTGGCTGAAATCACGGATTTCGGGCGTATAGGACGCTTTAACGCTACAGCCCGCGAACAAAAAACAAACGAATATTATAATCGGCACAACTTTTTTCAAATGCTATCATTCCATTACTCAAAATCAATCATTAAAGCACCTAAAAGCTCAAGCATATTGTAAACAGTCATTCCCCTTTGGCTTAATTCCCTTGCCGTTATATCTCCGCATAGTCCGTGAACATAAACAGCAGAAACAGCGGCATCAAACGGATTCATTCCCTGTGCAATAAACGAAGCCAGCATACCAGTAAGCATATCGCCTGTTCCACCCATTGCCATACCGGGATTGCCTGTTGTGTTCACAAAAACATTTACACCGTCTGTTACAACAGTATTTGCACCCTTAAGTACAACAATACAGCCATATTCTTTTGCAAAGGATTTCGCACAATCCATTCTGTTTTCCTGAACAAAGGAAATATCCTGATGAATGAGCCTTGCCATTTCGCCCGGATGAGGCGTTAAAATAACAGGAGCTTTAGAGTCCTTCAAAACATCTATATTCACAGATAAACAATTTATGCCGTCTGCATCAACAACAACAGGAACTTCGCTTTCCTTTACAATCTGATTGAGCAAAATCTGGGTATCATCATTATTGCCGATTCCGCATCCAACTGCAACACTATCTGCCCATTTGATTTCTTTCAGAATATCCGTTAAAGCACCCATAGAAAATGTTTTATCTTCATTTTCGCTCATAGGCGCAAAAATCGGCTGTGTTAAATGAGAGGTTAAAACGCCGTAAATAGATTTCGGAAAAGCACATTTTAATAAACCAACACCTGTTTTAAGCGCAGCATTTGCACAGATAACAGAAGCACCCGGCATTTTATAGCTGCCACAGATATTCAGCTGTTTTCCGAAATCCCCTTTGTTTGCATTCAGATTTCTTTTTTCAAAGCATTTTTTAACATAAGCCTTTGTAATCGTTGAGGCATAATCGCCGTTAAAGCATTCATTCGGAATACCGATATTAACGGAAACAATTTTTCCGCAGTATGCATTTGCAGGCGGAAGAACATGGCAATATTTATAAGAAGATATTGCAACTGTTAAATCTGCACGAACGGCATTGACAACAGAGCCGTCCGTTGCATTCGTTCCGCTTGGTGTATCAACCGACACAACAATTGCATTGCTTTCATTAATTGCATTGAAAACCGAATTAAACGGCTCTTTCGGCTCGCCGTGAAAGCCGATGCCGAAAATACAATCTACAATTACGGCGCAGTTCATATCGCAATCTGCAAAAGAGGTTACTTTAACACCGCTTTCAACGGCTTCATCAAAATACTTTTTTGTAACCTCCAAGGTCGGCTTTTTATCACAAAGCACAATTTAAGCATCATTGCCGAACTGACAAAGCCTTTTTGAAATCACAAAGCCGTCCCCTGCATTTTTGCCGTTACCGCAGAAAACAAGAACCTTGTTTCCCTCTATTTCCTTTCCG
>JAIDLO010000043.1 GCA_029050995.1 Eubacterium sp.
CAATATTTTTCATTAAATTTCCTTAATATATCAATAAAGTATAAAATACAGATTCATTATAAATTAATCTTCAAGCTCTGTCAATTCTTCGGAAAGCTGCTCCCATTCCTCATAAAGCGCATCTTTCTTTTTATTGACTGCATCAAGCTCTTCCGTTACCTTTAAAAGCTCCTCATAAGGCGGATTTGTGCAGAGTTCTTCCTGCAGCAGTCCTGCTTTTTCCTCTGCTTCTTCAATTTCATCCTCAAGTTTGGAAAGCCTTGTTTTAAGTTTACGGAGCATGCTTGCCCTTTCCTTTTTCAGCTTATAGTCATTCACTTTAACAGGCTTGTCTTTTTTCTCTGTTTCAACTGCAAAGCTTCTTCTTTCGGCATAATCATCATAATTGCCGATAAAGGTATTTACACCATTCGGCGTTAATTCAATAATGGAGGTTGCGAGTTTATTAATAAAATATCTATCGTGCGAAACAATCAGCATAGTTCCGCTGTAATTCAGCAGCGTGTTTTCAAGCTCTTCTCTTGAAAAGGCATCCAGATGATTGGTAGGCTCATCAAGCAGAAGAAAATTGAACTGACCGAGCATTAGCTTTAACAATGCAATTCTTGCACGCTCGCCGCCCGAACATTTTTCAAGTTTTTTATAAACCTCATCGCCCTTAAACAGAAAGGCTGCAAGTGCATTTCTGAGCTTTGTTTCGGTTAAATACGGAAAAGCTGTCCACACCTCATCCATAGCCGTTTTGCTTAAATCAAGCTTTGCCTGAACCTGATCAAAGTAGCCTGTATATAAATTTGCGCCGAATCTGAACTTGCCGTTTGTTGCAGGATAATCCTGCATTAAAATCTTAAGAAGCGTTGTTTTACCGCAGCCGTTATCGCCGAGCAGGAAAACTCTTTCGCCTTTTCTTACATTAAAAGAAACATTTTCAAAAATCTTTTTATCGCCAAAGGATTTTGAAAGGTCGGTTACATCAAGCACATCCTCGCCCGAAACGCATTTCGGTGTAAAATCAAATCTGATTTTCTGCACCTTTGCATCGGGTACAACCATCTGCGCCTTGATTCTTTCAATAACCTTTTCCTTGCTTTCAGCAGTTTTGATATTCTTCTCTCTGTTCCACTGCCTTTGCTGGGCAATAATTCCCTCTAAGCGTTCAATTTCCTTTAAATCCTGCTCATACTTTTCTTCAATTGCCTTCTGTTCTGCTTCCTTTTTTACAAGAAATTCAGAGTAGTTGCCCTTATAAGAACGCAGTTTGCAATTTTCAATTTCAATCGTTCTGTTTGTAATTTTATCAAGAAAATATCTATCGTGGGAAATAACGATAAACGCACCCGAGAAATTAGACAAAAAGCCCTCAAGCCATTCAACAGTGCTGATATCAAGATGATTTGTAGGCTCATCAAGCAGAAGCAGATCAGCCTTTGAAAGCAAAAGTTTTGCAAGAATCAGCTTTGATTTCTGCCCGCCCGAAAGCTTTGCCGTTTCCATAGAGAAATCCTTTTCTTCAAAGCCAAGACCGATTAGGCTTGAACGGGTTAGGCTTTTATAAGTTAAGCCGCCGTTTTTCTGAAATTCATTCGTTAAATAATCCTGCCGTGCAATAAGGTCATCCGTTGCATTTTCGGTTAATTTCAAAGCAATTTCATCAAGCTCTTTTTCCATTTCAATCAAATCATCAAAAACGGAAATAAGCTCATCATAAACTGTTTTATTATCCGAACAGGTGTGCTGCTCCATATAGCCGACCTTAACATTTTTGCCGATAAAGCAAGCACCGCTGTCTGCAAGATAATCTCCTTTAATCACTTTAAAAAGCGAGGTTTTGCCAACACCGTTTGCACCAACAAAGCCAACCTTTTCTTTTTCATAAATATCAAAGGAAACATCCGAAAACAAGGTTTGCTCGCCAAAGGACAATGTTAAATTTTGAACACTTACTACTGCCATAATGATACCTCTAACTAAATTGGCTTATGCCCTTATGCCCAATAAATGATATTTTACACTATAATTGCTTGAATGTGAAGAAAAATTTTGTTATAGTAAAATAATAAAGTATATAGAAAAGAGGATAATATTATGGATATTTTAGAGCTTAAACCTGTTTTCAAAGATTACATATGGGGCGGTACAAGGCTTCGTGATGATTTCAATCTTGAATGTGATTTAGATCCTGTTGCCGAAGGCTGGATGCTTGCCTGCCACAAGGACGGCAAAAACACAATCGTCGGCGGCGAGCTTGACGGAAAAACACTTGAAGAGGTTATTGAAAACCAGGGCAAAATTAAGGTTGTAGGAACAAGAGCAGAGGCTTTTCCATACTTCCCTGTTCTTATAAAACTTATTGATGCAAAGGATAATCTCTCCATTCAGGTACATCCAGATAATGATTATGCACAGAGAGTTGAGCACGAATTCGGCAAAACCGAAATCTGGTATGTTTTAGATGCAGCAGATGATGCAACGCTTATATATGGCTTTAACGAAAAAATCTCATCAGAAGATTTCAGAAAAGCGATTGAAGAAAACACGCTTATGGATGTGCTCAATGTTGTTAAGGTAAAGAAAGGCGATTTATTCTTTATTGAGGCAGGCACAGTACACGCAATCGGCAAGGGTGCTTTAATTGCTGAAATCCAGCAGAACAGCAATTCTACATACCGTGTTTATGATTACGGCAGAGTCGGAAAAGACGGCAAGCCGAGAGAGCTTCACATTGACAAAGCCGTTGATGTTTCCGTTACAGAGCCTGCTAAATATGACATTAAGCCATTTGGCGAGGCAAAAGAAATTAACGGCGGCGTAAGTCAGCTTCTTACGGAATGTGATTTATTTACAGTGAATCATTATGATGTTAAAACAAAGATTGAGCTTGAGGCAGACGAAACCAGCTTTAATCATATTCTTGTTGTTGACGGAAGCGGAATGATTAATGATAAGCCACTCAGAAAAGGCAGCAGCTTTTTCGTTCCTGCTAATTTCGGCAAATACGAAATCAGCGGCGAATGTGAGATTATCGTAACAAATATTTAATTTCAATTTTTTAAATTTAATCAAAATGAATAAAAAGCCGTTAGTGTGGGTAACATACTAACGACTTTTTTATTTGGAGATGAAATTATGGGTATTATTAACAGAATTGCTTTAATTCTCAGCATTATCGGCGGTCTTAACTGGGGTTTAATCGGTCTTTTCAAGTTTGACCTTGTTGCCTGGATATGCGGCGGACAGGATGCAATTTTTGCAAGAATCATTTACAGTCTTGTTGGTCTTGCAGCAATCTGGTGCATCAGCCTCTTATTCAGAAACAATGATATGATAAGAGAATAAAGCACATTTAAAAGGCTTCCCCTTGAGGGGAAGCTGGCAACGAAGTTGACTGATGAGGTGTTATATATTGTTTAGATT